>CAZFQH010000247.1:1839-6521 GCA_964520805.1 uncultured Acidobacteriota bacterium
AAAGGTGACCCATCATGTAAACATCGTGGGCGATCATGGAGACGCCGCCCGAACCAGCCTGGATGATGTCGAGTCGATCGGCATTGCGCAACTCTTGAGAAGGCAGATCCAACGCGCTCAGCTTCACCGTGGCAAGCAGACGGCCTGGGGGAATCGTGGTGGCGAGGGCGGCCGGAACGGCCAGCGGGGCAAGGTCCGCTGGGTAGAAAGGCTGATCGGGGCCTTTGGCCACAGTCAGCACACGGCCGAGTATGCTGGCTCGGTCGGCGATCGCGCCCTTCGGACGCGGCAACTGAACCTGTCGCAACACTCCCGCGGTCACGGGCTGACCGACCCTAAGTTCCGTGGCACTGACCCAAACCGAGACGCGGTCGCCCGCGAGTCTCGAAATCTGGCGGTAGAGCAGCACACCGATCAATCCAACCGCCGCAACCAGCAGGATGGCGCGCACCACGGTCTGTCCTCGTTCGACTCTGGCTCTCATAGCTCTTACCTGTTTGTTGGAGTGCGGCAGGCCCCTGAGGGCCTCGGGTGACGTCTGGATCTGGGCCCCCCAGGCGGGCGGGCGGATGCGAACCGGCCCCTTCTATCTAGAAGAGAACGGTGGTTTCGTGAGTGGCCGAACTACCCGTGGTCGCCACGACCGGGGCCGAGCCGTATCGAAGCGAGAGCACGCCGCCCGTGACGGGGGCGCCCGTGGGCGGAAGGTACTGATCTGTAACTGGCGGGAGGCAGGTCGCGGGCGGCACCGGAGGAGTCACGGAACTGCAACTGACCACCCCCCCAACGATCCATTGCTGAGCGTAGGGCTGGAACATCGGTGTCGAGCCGATCACATAGGCGTCGATGGCGTTGACTGAGTCCTTGATCTCGGCAAGCGACTGGTCGCGGACCTTGACCCATCCGGTAATCAGACCCACGACCAGAATAACCGCGATGAGCAAGACCTCGGCAGACACCGCGAACCCGGCTTCTGGGTGCCTGCTATGGTGATCGCTTTCCCGCATTCTGGACCGATTCCAAAGGAATCCCCTGCGCGGTTGGGCCACTTCGCCCAATCCACGCAAGGAAATCTCCCTAGGCTTCGCTCGCTTAGAAGACGTTGACTTCGAACGTTGTGGGGTCGAGCGTTCGAGTCGCGGTCGGGGCGGAGGAATAGCCGATGGTGACGCCGTCACCACCAACCGCGGTGAGCGTTGCATTGTCGACGTCGTCGTCGAACTGGAATCCCGCATGGGCGGCGATTCCGGCCGCGGCGAGAGGACCGAGCCATTGGGTTCCCCAAACCTTATAGGACTGGTCCATAGCGCCGATACCGGACGCCGTGTCGCTCAGTTCGGCCAGGGTCTGGTCGCGAACCTTGGTCCAGCCGGCGACGAGGCCCATGACCAGGATCACGACGATCAACAAGAGCTCGACGGTAATGACGAAACCGGCCTGGCCCTTCTTGTTCTTGTTCATTCTCATCATTGTCTAGGATTCTCCACTGTAAGTTAGGTGCGTGCGGTTATATGCGTGCTCTGCAAAAATCTGACGGCGGCGCTAGGCCCGCCAGACTGCTGTTCTTTACGACTTGTCGGCTGATTCGAACAACGCGGGGCTGGATTTGGAGCGGAGGGTAGGCGAATTTTTGGGCGAAGTCCAGACCCTCAGGAAAATTAGCAACGTGTCAGCGAAGCGCTCGACCGAGCGCCTCGAGATTTCCAAGCGCCAAAAGTCCCAGAGGGAAGAACACCATCACGACGAATACCGGGAAACCGCAGAGCAGAAGCGGAATCAGAATTTCAGCGCCGGCCACCTGAAGGCTGCGAAGGCCTTCCTCGCGGCGCTTCGCCCTCGCAAGCTCCGCCTGAGCCCGCAGAGTGGCCTCAACCGGCGAGCCCAGGCCCAGACCCAGAGCCAGCGCGTTCGCAAGGCCCCGCAGTTCGCGCACGCCGGTGCGGTCGGCGAGGGCCTGGAAGCCCGCGGTGCGATCCCGACCGAAGTCCAGTTCGTCCACGACCTGAGAGGCCTCCTCAGCCAGGGCATGCCCCTTGGGCAGGCCTTCGCGGGCAGCCCTCCTGAAAGCCTCCTCGAGAGTCAGGCCCGCCTGCAACAGGGAGACGATGAGATCGAGGAAGAACGACATCGAGCGACGAATCGTGGCCTGGCGCTGGCGACGGACGTACGCCAGGAGGGCATCCGGGATCAGAAAGCCAATAAGGGCAATCAGAAGGAGGCCGACAACGCCGAAGCCCATAAAGACCCAGGCGGAAATCGGAAGGACCAAAGTCAGTGCCACTTTCGCGCCTAAGTAATAGGGCCAGGCTTGGTCGGGCGACAGACCCGCGGGCCTCGCAAGTCTCCAGAAGTAGCCTGTCTCACGCGCCCGCGTCGCGGACTCTTCAAAGTCAAGACCTGCCGGTGCAAAATGCCGGAAGCGCTCCATCCAGAGCAGGAAACCGGCAATCGCGACGAGCGCGGTCACAAGGATGATGTCGATCATGATGGATCCCGGTTAGAGCTCCCTGCTCAGGATATGCCAGACCCAGAGAAGGCCGATGAGCTGGAGAGTCACTGCAAACAGTAAAAGGGGTACACCCAGAGGATTGGCGAAGAGGGTCTGAAACCAATCGGGCCGCAGCCACACGAGCACGGGCGCAAAAATGTAGGGCAAGGCTGCCACCCCGAGAGCCGAAATCCGAGCGCCCGAAAGCTGCGCCTGGACCTGCCTCTGTTGACGCCAGCGATCCCGAAGAGTTTCGTTCAGCGACCGCAGTACCGGCGCGAGATCACCGCCCGCCTGATTCTTCGCCACCAGGGTCTGGGTAAAGAGGCGGACGCCTTCACCATCGTAGGACTCGACCATTCGACTGAGCGCCCTGGGGAGGGGCATTCCCAGGGTCAGTCGCCGGTCGATCTCATTGAACTCGCCGCCCACGGGCTGGGCCGCCACCGATCCCGCGTTTCGCAGGGACTGGCTGAGATTGCTGCCGGCGTACAAGGCACCCGCCATCAAATCGAGGGCCTCGATGAGCAGCTTCTCGAAGTTCTGCGCCCTTCGCTTCCCCCACTCCGTGACCGCGGTCCAGGGAAGGTACAGCGCGAAGGCGAACGCAATCAGAGCCACGAAGGGAAGAGAAGGGAGCAGCCATAAGACCAGCACGCTGGCCCCCACTGCCAGGAGACTGACTCCGAAGACATAGGCCTCGGCCGGACCGCGCAACCCTGCTGCGCGGAGGCGACGCTCGACCGCGCCAGGTTCGGAAGGGGCCGGAACGGGCGTCGGGCTGCCGGCCAGTCGATCGAGATGTTCTCGTTCGCGACGCTCGCGCACCCTCGATTGAAGGAAGGTCGGCGAGAGATAGACCACCGCCACGACGGCCAGAAAGAGGATCAACACTTCGATGGCGGTGCTCATGACGAACTATCTTTCGTCCAAAGGCCGGTCAAGCCAGCGGTTCCAATCATCGTACGCTCGAAGTGGGCGGTCTTCAAGGCTTGTCCACCGGCGAAGCGATGAAGCGGGGCGGCGTCCCGGTGGGCTGATGCCGGCCGTCCTTGAAGGTGTAGACCGTACTGGTGGACAGGCGATCCTGGTCCAGTCCCACCTCGTCGATACTCACGATTCTGCGCGTCCCGTCGGCAAATCGACGAAGCTGGACAATGACTTGAACGGTGGCCCCAAGGAGCTCTCGAATGGCGCTCACCGGTAACGGAAAGCCCGCGAGAAGAACCAGATTTTCCAAACGCCTGAGCGCGTCCCCCGTGCTGTTGGCGTGGACCGTGGTGAGACTTCCTTCGTGACCGGTATTCATGGCCTGAAGCATGTCGAACACTTCCGCACCGCGAACCTCTCCGACAATCAGCCGATCGGCCCGCATGCGCAGAGCATTCCGGACCAGGGTGCGCAAGGTCACTTCGCCACGGCCTTCGATGTTGGGGAGGCGCGCCTCCAGGGTCACCACATGGGGGTGGGGCAGCTTCAGTTCGGCGGTCTCCTCAATCGTCACAATGCGCGCCTCTCGGGGAATGAACCCGGCAAGCACGCTGAGCAGGGTCGTCTTGCCGGAACCCACGCCTCCCGAAATCACGATGTTCACGCCCGCGTCGACGTAGCGGGCGAGCAGAAAAGCCATGTCGGGGGTCAGGGTTGACGCCGCGCAAAGCTGCTCGATTCTGAAGGGAAGGGAGCGGGCTCTGCGAATGCACAGCACGGGCGCCGAGGCGAGAGGGGGCACCACCGCGTGAAGCCGGCTGCCGTCGCGCAGCCGGACATCGACAAAAGGGGACGCCTCGTCAATGTGACGCCCCTGCGCGGCCACGAGGCGACTGATCGAGTGGAGCAGGTGAGCGGCGCTGTCGAATCGGACGGACGTTTTTTCAAGACGGCCAAAACGGTCGACAAACACGTCTTCGTGCCCATTAACGAGGATGTCCGAAACCGTGGCATCCGAGAACAGGGAGGCGAGCGGCCCAAGCCCTGTCGCTTCGGCGGAGAGTTCATTCTCGAGTGCTTCGCGCTCTTCCCTTGACAGCGTGGGGGCGCCGTCGCGCTGAAGCGCCGCATCGACCACACGACGCACCCGATCGCGGACGAGGTGCACGCCTTCAATGCCCTCCGTGCCGCGCTCCTCGACATCGACCAGGAGGCGTTCAAACATCTGCTGCCTGAGCTGACGGTGAGGCCCGGCCGCGGCCGG
>CAZFQH010000248.1:0-6505 GCA_964520805.1 uncultured Acidobacteriota bacterium
GAGGCGCCCAAGCCCCCCACGGAAGGGGCACCTGCCTTTCCCCAGGGGACGGGGGTGGCCGTTCCCATCCCGGTGCCCACTCCGACTCCGACGCCCGCGCCCATCTTAGAGGATCCTCCTCTGGCTCCGGGCGAACTCCGGATTCGCTCTAACCGTCAGGAGGGAGGCGAGGGGAAACTGCACTACGAGGGTTTCGTGGATCTGCGCTTCGGACAATTGCGCATTCAGGCGGACACCCTCGACCTGATCGACGAGCCGAAACCGGACGGCACCTCGGCTCAACGAATCGAGGCCAAGGGCAACGTGGTGTTCATGAGCGGCCAGGAACGGATCTCCGGGGAGACTCTTCGTCTCGATCTCGACTCCGGCCAGGGCCTCTTCACCAAGGCGAGCGGTTATCTGCAGCCGGATGTGCTCTTCGAAGCCGAAAGCATCGAACGCGTCGACAGCGACACGTATCGACTGAAAGGGGCGAGCTTCACCTCCTGCACCCAGCCCAATCCGCGCTGGCAGTTCCGCGCCCATAGCGCCACCGTGGATATCGACAAGAGGATCAAAGCCACCATGGTCGGCCTTCGAATCAAGGGCGCGCCGACCCCGCTGATTCTTCCGTACTTTCAGTTCCCCATTAATCCCGACAAACGCTCCACCGGCATCCTGCTGCCCCGCTACGGGTCGAGCACACTCAAAGGCCGGGAGATCGGCCTCGGTTTCTTCTGGGCCATGGGCCGCAGCATGGACCAGACTCTCTTTTACGACTGGTTCAGCGAATACGGCATCGGTCTCGGCCACGAGTTCCGTTTCATCCGGGACGCGGCCTCGCGCGGATCGTTCCGTTCCTATTTCACCAGACCTCAAGGGTCCACCGAGTTCGCCTACGATCTCGACTGGGCCGCCTCGCAGGCCCTGCCTCATCGCTTCAAGGCCACCCTTTCCGCGAACCTTTACTCCGACCTCACGCTTCGCCAGGAACTCCAGGAAGACTTCGACTACGCCTCGACCCGAACGAGGCGCGGGGCCGCGGGAATCCAGGGCTCGGTAGGTCCGGCCTACGTAAAACTGGAAGCCGACACCAATGACATCTTTTTCCCAGGGGGCGGAATCCAGCGAAAGCGCCATTTGCCGCAACTTCGGATCACGCAGTCGCCCAAGAAAATCGGCCGCACCGGCATCGCTTTCGGGTTCGATTCAACCGCCGAGAGACTGTCCCAGGGCGACGACAAACTTCTTCAGAGCTTCTCGCGCATCGATGTGGCTCCCGAACTGACGCGATCGTTCTCCCTTCCCTTCCTGCAGGTTTCGCCCCGGGCGCTCGTACGCAACACCCGCTACGGAGCCTCGATCGATGAGTCGGGCCTCGTGACCGGCCCCCCGGTCGACCGGCGTTTCTTCGAAGGCTCCGTAGATATCCGCGGGCCAAAGCTGTTCAAGACCTTCAGCCTTCCGGGGAACGTTTACTCGGACAAGTTCAAGCACACGATCGAACCCGAGATTTTCTACACGTTCCGCTCCACCGTCGACACCCTGAGTTCGATCCCGAACTTCGACTTCAGCGACTACTACCCGGGCACGAACCAGGTGCTGTACGGCCTGACCCAGAGGATCTACGCGAAACGCCCCGGCCCCACCGGCCTTCCGATCACCCATGAACTCCTGAACATCCGCGTCGCCCAGACCTATTACGTCGATATCGAAGAGGACCAGGCGCAGTTCGACTTCAACTACTTCTCCGGTTCGTCCATCCGCGGGTCGCACTATTCGCCGGTGCTGGTCCGGGTTCAAATGCGACCCACCACCGATTCTTCGATCAGCTACAGCACGGAGTACAACGCCTCGTTCCATCAGTTCCCCACCCAGGGCCTCTCCGTTTCCATGAGGCGGCCGCGGGTCACTCTTCAAACCGGCTGGTCCCGGCTGGCCCTGGTTGCCAAGGATCCGGAAGCGCGGACCCCCATCTTCGACACTCTGCGCGCGAGCGGCCGGGTGGTGGTGTGGCCCGAACGCATCACGGTGAGCGGCTCGGCGACCTACGACCGGATCGACAGCCGCCTGCTCCAGTACACCACCAAGGTGCGCTACGGCATTCAATGCTGCGGTTTCGCGGTGGAACGTGTCGCCTACAACACCAGGTTCCGATCGGAAAACAAAACCACTTTCCAGATCGAACTCGCAGGCCTCGGCTCGGTTGGGGGTTTCATGGGTGACAACTCGGCAGGGCAGAACAATGCCGGCCGGAAGTAGGCCGACAAGGATTCTCGTCACCGGGGCGGCAGGTTTCGTGGCGTCGCACCTTGGCGAGATCTGCGGAGACCGGGACGACATCGACCTCATCGGCCTGAGACGCCCCACCAGCGTGACCCGGCCCCTGCCCGCAGGTTTCGTGGCCGGAGTCGAAGCCGACCTGCTGGACCCGGACGGTCTTAGAGAAGTCCTGGCCGAAGCAAAGCCCGACCAGATCATCCATCTCGCGGGCCAGAGCAGCGTGCACGAATCGTATCGGAACCCGGGAGGGACGCTGCTCGCGAACGTCCTCGGCACCCAGCATCTCCTGCTCGCCGCCGAAAAGGCGCAGGTCCAGCGGGTTCTGGTGGTGGGTTCGGCCGACGAATACGGCGATATCGGCCGCGCGGACGGCCCGCTTCGCGAGGATCATCCCCTCGCTCCCTTGTCGCCCTACGCGGTGAGCCGCGTCGCCCAGGGTGCTTTGTGTACGGAGTTCGCACGACGCAAGACGGTGGAGATCGTCCGTACAAGGACCTTCCCCCATACGGGCAAGAGACGGGGCGCCGTCTTCGCGGAAAGTTCGTTCGCCCGCCAGATCGCCGAGATTGAAATCGAGCGCGTCCCCCCTTTCATTCTGGTCGGGAATCTCGACGCGATACGCGATTTCAGCGATGTGCGCGAAGTGATTCGCGCGTATCTGCTGCTCCTGGAACGCGGCCAGAACGGGGTCGTGTACAACGTGTGCTCGGGCCGCGGTGTGGCGGTGCGCGACATTTTGAACACGTTGATCGGTTTCTCGGACGCCCGGGTGGAGGTTCGCGTCGATCCCTCACGCCTCCGGCCTTCCGATCTTCCCGTGCTGATCGGCGACCCGGGCCGGCTTCTTGAAGCCACCGGGTTTGCGCCTTCAGGCGACCTTACCGGGGCTCTCGCCGATCTACTCGCCGACTGGCGAACCGCGGTCACCCTTGGGCGCAAGACAGAGGCGCGCCACTCGTGAAGGTTCTCGTCACCGGCGGGGCTGGGTTTCTGGGAAAACACGTGGTTCAGGCCCTGCTTTCGGCGGGCCATGAGGTGGTTCTGCTGGTTCGAGGCGGCCGAAGACCGGGCCTTCCGGATGAAGCGACGGTGATTGACGGGGATGTTCGCGATGCCGCCGCCTTCTCAAGCGCCGCCACGGGTTGTCAGGCGATCATCCACAGCGCGGCCATGGTCAAGCTCTGGAGTCCGCGACTTGCCGACTTCGATGACAGCAACGTGGGCGGTATCCGCAATGCCATCGCCGCCGCCCGCACTCACGGCCTGCGTCTCATCTACACCTCGTCTTTCATGGCGGTGGGGCCGACGCCAGAGGCCGGCGTAGACGAAACGCAGATTCATCCCGGCCCTCCTTATCGAAACGACTACGAGCGCACCAAGGCCCTGGCCGACGAAGTGGCGCGTGCCTATGCCAAAGAGGGCGGCGACATCGTGATCCTTTACCCGGGTGTGGTCTACGGCCCGGGCGAACTCACCGACGGGAACATCATCGCGAAGCTTCTGGCTGATCGGATGAACGGGCGTCTGCCCGGGATCGTGGGGCCGGGCGACCGACTTTGGAGTTATTCGTTCGTGGACGACGTGGCCCAGGGTCACGTCGCGGCGATCGAGCGCGGGCGGAAGGGCGAGCGGTATTTCCTCGCTGGCCACAACGCCACCCTGACCGAGGTGTTCGCGGCGGCTTCGGCGCGAGCGGGACGCGACCTCTCTCCTCGAAAACTTCCCTACGGCCTGTGTCGACTCGTCGGACGAGCCCAGTGGTTTTGGGCTGATCTCACCGGAAAGGCGCCCGACCTGACCCACCAGGCGGTGGGAATTTTTGAGAAACACTGGGCCTATCACAGCGACAAAGCGGTGCGCGAACTGGGATACCGGGTCCGACCGCTGGCCGAGGGAATCGGGGAGACCGTGGACTGGCTCACTCTGGAGGGCCTTGCCCGTTGAGCCGGAAATCAAAACAGAGGGAACAAAAGGACAAGGCCGGGGCACTCGCGCAGGTCGTGGTCTCTTCCGGCGAGTGGAAACGGAAGGTGGTTCACATCGCGGTAGGAGGCTTCGCCCTCGCCTTGCGTTTCCTGACGCCTTTTCAGGCGGCGCTCATGGCCATCGCCGCTTTCGTCTTCAACTGGCAAGTGCTGCCCCGCATCGGCGGCAAATCGATGTGGCGTCAGAACGAACTCGCCCAGGGTCGGGCCCGGGGCATTCTCATCTACCCGCTTTCTGTCCTCAGCCTGATTCTGGTTTTCCACGACCGGCTCTGGATGGCCGCCGCCATCTGGGGCCTGCTGGCTCTGGGCGACGGCATGGCCTCGATCATCGGCCAGGCTTTGCGCGGTCCGAAACTACCCTGGAACGACGACAAGGGCTGGCTCGGCCTCATCGCGTTCGTCCTTTTCGGAACCCTCGGGGCGTTTGGCCTCGCCATGTGGACAAAGCCGGATCTCGATCCCGCGCGGACCTTCGTGATCGTGCTCGCCCTCGCCTTCCTCACCGGCCTGGTCGAGTCGATGTACACCACCCTCGATGACAACCTGACCGTCCCTCTCTGCGGTGCGGTGATCCTGCCGATCCTCGCGTCCCTGCCCGGCTTGGGCAGCAACGCCTTTGGCCTCGAACTTCGAATCATGCTGGGCCTGATGGTGAATCTGCTTTTCGCCTGGCTGGCTCTTCGTTCGAAGTCGATCGACAAGATGGGCGCCTTCTCCGCAATCCTCATCGGCACGGTCATCACCGCGGGATTCGACCTCGCCGGTTTCGCATTGATGGCCGGGTTCTTCCTCGTGGGCTCCACCGTCACCAAACTCGGCTACGCCCGAAAGACGGCGCTTGGAATCGCGCAGGAAAAAGGTGGTGCCCGCGGCTGGCGAAACGCTTTCGCGAACGGAGGCATCCCCGCCCTGCTCGCACTTTGCGGTGTTCTCTCCCAAGGGCCTTTGCATGCCGCGTTTCTCATCGCTTACGCCGCCGCGGTGGCGACCGCAGCCGCCGACACCTGCTCTTCGGAGATCGGCAAGGCTTACGGCAAGCGCACTTTCCTGATCACCACGTTCCGCCCGGTTCCTGCCGGAACCGAAGGTGCGGTCAGTATCGAGGGAACGCTGGGCGGCCTGTTTGGAGCGGCGTTCATCGCATCGCTCGGGGTTCTTACCGGCCTCTTCCAGGCAGAGGGAGCGCTCATCGTGACGCTCGCCGGCTTCCTGGGGTCCCTGGCCGAGAGTGTGATCGGGACGGTCGCGGAAAAGCGCGGCTGGCTCGACAATCACGCCCTGAATGCGCTCAATACCGCAATCGGCGCGGCCATCGCCACCTTGATCCTTTTCGTCCGATAGAGTCCGGCATTCCAAAATGACCGAAAAACCCCTTTGAACAAACTCAAGCTCTACTCCGAACTCGCACGGCCGTTCACTCTGCTGCCCCCGGCGCTGGGTGTGTTGTCGGGCGCGGTCAGCGCCTGGGGCGCGCACCAGACCAAGGCCCCCATCACCTGGGAACTCCTTTACCCGGTCTTTCTCGGCACCGCGATGGCCGCGGTTTTGAACGCGGCCAACAACGCGATCAACCAGATCTACGACCTCGATATCGACAAGGTCAATAAACCTTCGCGACCGTTACCGTCGGGACGCATGTCGCTGTCCGAAGCGTGGACCTTCACGATCGTCACCTTCGTGATCGCGAACGTCCTCGCCTTCATGGTGGCGCCCGTGGGTGCGCGCGAGTGTTTCTGGATCGTCCTCTTCACCACGTTCATGTGCTGGATCTACTCCGCACCCCCGCTGTGGACAAAGCGGCGCGGCATCTGGGCCAACATCACCATCGCCATACCGCGCGGCATCCTCTTAAAGGTGGCGGGCTGGTCGACGGTGAAGACCGTGATGGACGCCGAGCCCTGGTACATAGGAACCATCTTCGGACTGTTCCTCCTGGGCGCCGCCTCCACCAAGGACTTCGCGGACATCGAAGGAGACCGGGCGGGGGGATGCCACACTCTGCCCATCGACTACGGCGTGAAGAAGGCGACCTGGATCATGGCCCCCTTCTTCGTGATCCCATTCACCCTGATCCCGGTCGGCGTCTATGCGGGGATCCTCACCGGCAACGCCCTTCTCCTGAACCTTCTCGGCGCCACCCTCATCGTCTACGGCTGCTACACGGTCTGGCTGCTGGTGCGAAACCCGGAAGAGCTCGCCACCACCGAGAATCATCCGTCGTGGACGCACATGTACCAGATGATGATGCTCGCCCA
>CAZFQH010000249.1:0-774 GCA_964520805.1 uncultured Acidobacteriota bacterium
CGGCCGCGAGGCCGGAGCGTTCGATACCCATGTTCTCTTCGTGGACGACGCCGACGATTTCCCCCCCGTCCTCATGCGAGAGTGCGCCGATCTGCGACCCGTCATCCATCGGGCCGGTCTCGACGCCGACATCCTGCGCGAGCTTCAGCGGTTCCCGGCCGACCTCGTGATTCTCGACATCAACATCGGCGAGGGGTCTAACAGCCCGAAAGTCGACAAAGCGCTCGAGATTCTGGAAAGAATCCGGCACTCCATGCCCGCCCTTCCGGTGTATCTCTTCAGCGAGAACCCCGAGGCCCGCGGGCATGATGCCTTCATGAACACCGTGAAGCTGATTCTGCGCCGCGGCGGCGCCCGTGGGTTTATCCCGTGCCATCGCGCCCCGGATAACCCCGTTCTCGTGAGCGATTTTGTGGCTCAGGTCCGTGAGGTGCTCGAAGAAGCCCGGTATTCGGGCGTCATGCGGCGCAAGACGCGCATGCGCCAGCAGGTGTCCTTCGACACCCGCTACCGGTTCGACGACACCCGCGGCTTTGTCGTGGGCGAAGTGGGAACTCCCCTCGAAGATGTCGTTGTGCGCGCCGAGGATCGCGCGAGCGCCATCCAATTCGCCGGGATACCGCGCGAGCGCCTGGCCGACGTGGCTGGCCTCGATCGCGCCAAGCGTCGGGTGACTCAGGTGATCGGATGGCTGCGGAACCCGGGCGTCCTGGGCGCTTTTGGCGTGCGCCCGCCCACCGGCTTCCTGCTGGTTGGCCCTCCGGGCACCGGAAA
>CAZFQH010000249.1:784-6479 GCA_964520805.1 uncultured Acidobacteriota bacterium
AAAGACGCTGCTGGCCCGCGCCCTCGCCGGTGAGGCCGAGTTGCCGTTCCTCGCGGTCTCGCCGGGGGAGTTGAAGACCAAGTGGATGGGCGAATCAGAGGAGCGGGTCCGGTCGCTGTTTGCGATGGCGCGGCGTTACGCGCCCTCCATCGTATTCATAGACGAGATCGACACCATCGGGGGCGGGCGGGACTCGGCATCAGGGAACTGGAACGTGTCGATCCTGAATGAGTTGCTTGCCTGCATGGACGGCTTCTCGCAGGGCGACCGGCCCGTTTTTGTGCTGGGTGCCACCAACCGGCCGGAGGCTCTCGACCCCGCTCTCAAGCGGCCCGGCAGATTCGACGAAATGATCCCGATCGACCTGCCCAACGCGCGCGCGCGGCGGCAGTTCTTCGAGAGGCGTCTCGCGGCGCTCTCCTTCGACTCCCCGCCCGACCTGGCCCCGCTAGTGGCCGGGACCACGGGATGTTCGCCTGCAGATCTCGACCGGATGGTGCGGGAGGCCGTGTACCTTGCCGCGGCCGAGAGCCGTTCGACCCTCCGGACTGCCGATCTGGAACGCGCCCGACGGATGGTCCGCTTCGGCGCAGAGCAGCGCGACATGGAGTTGCGCGAGGACGAGCGCCGGATTACCGCTTACCACGAAGGAGCCCACGCCCTGCTTCACGCGACCCTGTTCCCGGACCGGCCGATCGATTTCATCACCGTGGTTCCGTCCGAGAGTGGTGCCCTTGGTTTCGTGGCTCCGCAGCAGGATGAGTCCCGGCATGACCTTCGCCGTCAGGACGTGAAGTCCCAACTCGCCATGCTGCTGGCCGGGCGCGAGGGTGAGTTGATCGCCACCGACGGGCGGGCCAATGAGGTCACGGCCGGAGCGAGCAGCGATCTTCAGAAGGCGACGTCCCTCGCATACCGCGCCATCACCGAGTGGGCGTTCGACGACGAATTCGGCCTCGTGTCGCTTGCCGGATTGCCGGAGCGGGCCCGCGAGGCCCTGGACGGTCGCCTGCAGTCGTGCCTCGCTCGCTGGCTCGACGAGGCGCGTGGCGCCGCTCGCCGTGTCCTGCAGGACCGTCGCTCCACGCTCGACGCTATCGCCGCAGCTCTTCTGGCCGAGGAATCGATGGACGGCCGTCAGCTTCAGGGGATCGTGGGGGCCGGTGGCTCGCCAACTCAGGCTGGCACGGGGAGCTAAGCGTGAGAATGTCTGCCAGTTCGCCGGCTCCGCAAGACCCCCACGGTCTTAATCGCTTTGTGCAGGCACAGGAAGCTGACTACCAGCGGGCGCTCTTAGAGATCCGGAGCGGCCGGAAGAGAACGCACTGGATGTGGTACATCTTCCCGCAACTCGCGGGCCTTGGGTTCAAGCCCGGCATCAAGGCGGTATGCGACCCGAAGTGCTGTGGAGGCGAGGGCGTTCCTCGACCATCCGGTACTTGGCCCCCGCCTTGTTGAGTGCGTCCGCGCCGCCCTTTCCATCGAGGGGGCAGACCGCGCTGGCGATCTTCGGATCCCCGGACGACATGAAACTGTGCTCGTCCGCCACCTTGTTCGCTGCCGTATCCCCCTCCGGGTCCGAGGTCGATCAACTGCTGGCCAGGTACTTCCCGGCCGCGATCCGAGGACGCTCCGTCTCCTCAAAGCCTGACGGTCTCCCGGCCTCTATAAAGCCCGGGTCTTCTGCAGACCGTGCCAAAAAACCAGCGCCCCCGCCAGGGCGTCGTCCACCGGATTGTGCCGGACGCCCGTCCAGGTAACCCCCCAACCGGAGAGCAGTTCCGCGCGGTCGGTGAGGGGATCGGTACCCAGGGCAAGCAGCAACGTCGCGACGTCATGTAAGGGAAAGGGACCGAGGAAGGTTCGACTCGCGTCCACGGCCACACAAAGCCTGAAGAGTCCTGCTTCCACAGGAACGGCCACGTCGGCGACGCAGAGGCATTCCCCCCGGTGCTTCATCCAGAACTGCCAGAACGTCTCGCGCAGTTCGAACCGGGAGGAGAATGAAGGTAGATCGCCAAGGTGAGGCAGGACATTCGCACGCACCCAGACGTCCCCGACCTCGTTCGCGCCAGCCAGCCCGCCGAACCGGTCGACCTCGCGGCCGCTCTCATCCAGCACTACCGCTCCGATCGCGAACGGGTCTCCATAGAGGCCATCCGTCTCGGCGTCGACGGCGAGAATGCGCTTTC
This sequence comes from uncultured Acidobacteriota bacterium, assembly GCA_964520805.1. Classification (GTDB taxonomy): domain Bacteria; phylum Acidobacteriota; class Vicinamibacteria; order Fen-336; family JAGNNV01; genus JAGNNV01. Next base: position 2,977 of record CAZFQH010000249.1, read on the forward strand.
CCATCCTGCCGCGATCCTAGCAGTTGGAATGTCCAGGACAGGTTATCTTCAGGGCTGTGAACCTCGCGATCAACAGACTTCCACGCGCCCCTTCCTGGTACCAGGAGAGTCGCCCTTGACTTGGGAGAAACCGGGCCAAGGCGAGAGCTACCTTGCGGGCGCAACGCCTTTTTCCCTGCCCTTGGCCATCCGGCGCGTCCGCTGCACCTTTGCCGAGCCTCTCCCCGCGGCCCTCGTCGCCCACAACCCCACATCCTCGCTGCTGGGCGCCATCCTCGATCAAGTGCTCACCTTGGCCACGAAGCGGGGGGTTGACACAACCTGGCTCTTCAAACCCCACAGCGAAACATTGAAACGCGACTTCCCGTCACCCGTCGCGTGGTCCCTGGAGGACCACGGCGCCACCTCCTTTACCGGACTCTTCGTCCTGTGGGGGCGACATGCGACCGCAGCCGCGGAACTCGCATGGTCGTCCGTCGAGAGTGCGAGCCGACATGGCCTTACGCTCGAGGGAAGGGCGCGGCCGTTCAGTCTGGAGGCCTCTCCGTGGTTCAGGGGGACGGTTGCCGAGTGGCTGGACCGGCTTCCCTCGCCCGAGGACGCCATCGGCGTCGCCACCAGCGCTGCCTGTCAGCGCGACCTTCCCGCACTATGTGCCGACGCCGTTGTTCAGATCCTCTATTGGGATCTGGCCGACTCGGGTCTCGCCGAGTCTCTCGTCCGCGATAACGCCGATCGCATCGCGGAAAGCCTGCGCCGGGAGATCCGTCATGGATTCTGCTGCCTCCACGTCGATGAGGACACCGCAGCCCCGCAACTCGGGCGCCGTTACTCGCGCACGAACCGGGGAGCCTTTGACGTCAGCCGTTGGGACGGCGAACACCTTGTGCGGGCGTCCGCGCGGGAGGACCTTCTGGTGGTGTGGCCGTGGATCGCACTCATGACTCTTCGCGGGCCCGGACCCAGGAAGCGTTTCGGAGTGAGCGAGGCGCGGGCGTACCTTCCGGCCGAAGTCGATCGCCTCCCGTCCCCCTTCATGCCCGTCAGATGATGAAGAAGGCGGTGGCCTTGTGTTCGGGTCGCGGACGCCCGATGCAGCAGATGTTGCGTTCCTGCTCCCGCGAGACGGGATAGATCGCGAATCGATCGACCCCCGGGTCGAGCAAGGGGCCGACGCGCTTCAGAAGGTGCGCCCTCTCTCGCGGCTGCAAGTGCGCCTCGAAGGCGCTGAACTGGACCTTGAGGCCGAAGTCCTTGAGGACAGAGTGAACCTTGTCCCGCCGCCGGTCGTCGACGATGTCGTAGATGATCACGCTCAGCATTCGCCCTCCGCCTCTGCGACGTCGGTGGCGCCGAGAGGCAGCCGAAGCTCCGAGGCCTCGCCCAGAACGACGCGCAACAAAGAACGCACCGCCGCCTCGATCAGGCGTCGCGGCGTTGCCGCCGATCGCCCCCCGAGGGGGCGGCCCATAAACCCCTCGTAGGCAGTCAGCACCGTGCGTCGGGGTTCCGAGTTCAGCCAGAATGAGCCGTCCGCATGCTTCTGAAAATCCTGCGGCGTCACCTGCCTTTTGTTGACCAGATCGAGCACGAAGGAGTCCGCGATAAGGATGCGGTAAGGCTCGCTCATGTCGGAGGCCAGTGCCGCATGCCCCGATCGGAGCTCGTGCAGGAACGACGGGTGCGGGTCGAGGCCGTGGGCGAGAAGCGACATCTGCATCTCCCCGTAGAGCAGCGTGTAAGCGAACGAGAGGAGACTATTGAGCGGATCCTTCGGCGGGCGTTTGGTCCGGGCCACGAACGCGAACTCCGGAAACTTGATACGAAGGCGAAAGCTGCTGTACCAGGCCCGCGTCGCTGCCCCCTCGACGCCGCGCATCGCGTCGACGCTCTCCACTCGCGGAATACCCGCGCGCAGAGCCCCGATCGAGTCCCTCGCCTGCTCCGCCCCCGCCACGCGGTGCAGGCGTCGCAGCATCCCGTCACATTTGGCGGCAACGATCGCGCCGGCCAGCGCCAGGCGGCGCGACGGGTCGGCGCTCAGGTCGTACTGGGCACGCAGACGAAGCGGGTTGGGTATCGATCCCGAGGCCAGGGTACCCACCCGGCCCGACCGCCCCACCGAGAACACGACGGGAATCTGCGCGCTGATACAGGTGGTCATGAAGCCGCTCGACATGGCGACCCCTGCCAGCACCATCACCCGGTCGACCTTCCGGATGGGAACCTCGCACACCGGCTCTTTCCCCCGTTGCGCCACGATCCGGCCCTCCTGAATGCGGAGGAACAGCCCGTGTTCGGTGACATAGAGCGTGCGCGGAGGCGCGAAGGTCGCTACGCCTTCTGGCTCAGCCGCCGGGGTGGGCGATGCCGCCGTCGCGGTGCCGGCGGCCCTTTCGGCGAGACGTTCCAGCCGCGGGCTGGCGACGCGTTCGTAGACGCGATCCGCGTCCACCGCCTGGCCGAGATACAGGAACGGTTCGCCTTCGTACTCGAAACGGCGAGCCTTTTCCTCGCCGAGAGAAAGGCCAAGATCGCCCAGCGCCTTCGATGCCCTCGCCTCCGCTGCATCACAGACATCCCTTGAGGCGGCGGCCAGAAACAAGTCGTCGGCGAAGCGCAGGAAGGTGAAGTCTCCGCCCTCCATCGCATCGTCAAGGTCCGACAGGTAGTAGTTGGACAGGACGGGCGAGATCGGTAGCCCCAGCGGCAGGCCGCCTTCGGGAGGGAGGAGCTGGCCATCCAGCAGACGCGAAGCGCAGAGGAAGGAACGGACCACCGCTGCGAGGCCGGGGGTGGCATCAGCCTCCAGCAGCTGCAGCAGTCGCTGGTGATCCACCGACGGGAAGAAGTTGTGGACGTCCAGGAGGGTGACGAATCGTTGGCCGGATTTGAGGGCGTGTTGCACCCGGACCGCGGCGGTGAGGGTTGAGCGGCCTTTCCGGTAGCCGTGACTCGACTCGCGCATACGCGGCTCAACCGCGGCCTGAAGCAGCGGGACGATGGCCTCCTGGATCAGACGATCCGGGTTCTGAGGCGAGGCCACCACCCGTTTCTTCCCGTTTTCGGTCACGCGGAAGGCCCTCAGCGGGAGTGCGCGAAATGCCGGGTCCGCCAGCCGGTCGCGAGCCTCCTCAACAAGGGACAGCCAGTCGTCCTGGACCCCGCCGTGCGCTTCCTTCTTCTCGAGCCTCTCTGCAGCTCCCACGAGCTGCTGCAGCGTGAGGACCCCTGATGTTCGAGGCATATTTCACCGTCCGTAATCCGTCCTGTTGTTTCAACTCCAGGCAGGTTCCTCGTCTGCGGCTATGGCCCCTTGCCAGGTCCTTCAACCTGATCGCTCAGGGGGGTGTCAGGAGACGTCGCCCGATCTACTACTACCCCACTGTCAAACTGTTTCAACCTGATCGCTCAGGGGGTGTCAGGAGACGGTAATGTAGGGGCGCCCCTTGTGGGCGCCCTCCGTGTTTCAACCTGATCGCTCAGGGGGGTGTCAGGAGACG
>CAZFQH010000250.1:0-6470 GCA_964520805.1 uncultured Acidobacteriota bacterium
GCCCGACGCGGGCGCGCGGACCGGTTGGCAAATCGCGCTTGTTTCACTTACGCTCCGAAGGCCCCGTTCGAGTAGCCGCTGCCGCCCATCGGGAAGTCGCTGATGAGCGCGGCCGCGGTCACGCCGGGCAGCGCGCGCACGCGTTCGACCAGAGCGTCCTGAAATCTCAGCTGACGAGAGCCGTCGCCTTCGACGTCGGGGAGGGTGATGTCGGCGATCAGAGCGTTGTCGAGGCTGTAGCCGGGGTTCACGGAGAGCACGGACCTGAGGCTCTTGGCGAGGAGGCCCGCGCCCACCAGGAGGACCATGGTGAGAGCGATCTCGGTGACGACCAGGCCCTGGCGGACCCGCATCTGCTTTCGCGATCCCGTGCCGCCGCGCGAGGACTCGGTGAGCGTTGGGGCAAGCGCGATGTTGCGGCTTCCCCCTACGGTCATGGCGCTCAGGACCAGGGCGACGCCTGCCGAGGCGAGCAGAGCGAGCAGGACGCCGAGCCAGTTGATGCTCACGGTGTCGAGCCGAGGAGCGTTCGCGGGGCCGAGGGCCGCGAAGAGGCGCACCGCCACGGTCGCGACGCCGATGCCGAGAAGCCCGCCCGCCACGCACAGGACGAGGGCTTCCGCGAGGGCCTGACGGCGCAGACGGCCGATGGTGGCTCCGAGGCTCAGCTGCACCGCGAACTCGCGGCGTCGCGCTGCGGACCGCGCGAGCATCAGGTTCGAGACATTGGCCGCGGCCACCACAAGCAGCAGGAGCGCGGCCGCGAAGAGCATGTCGAGGGCCTGACGCGAGGCGCCGGTTGCGACTTCGAGAATGGGGATGGCGGTCGCGTCGAACATCCAGGTCTGATCCTTGTATCGCGACTTGAGCGAGCGCGAGAGCGCGCTGATGTCTCCTTGAGCGCTGCGCAGGGTGACGCCATCCTTGAGCCGCGCCACCGCCTGGAAGTTGTGGGCGGTCCGTCCGGTCTGCGGCGGAGACAGCTCGCGCGGCCTCCAGATGTTGGCGCCGATCGGATAGTCGAAGCCCGCGGGCATCACCCCGACCACGTTGAAGATCTCCGAGCCGATCTTGAAGGTGTCGGCGCTTGAAGGCGCCTTCAAACCCTCCGGGTGCATTCGTCTCCAGAAGCCGGATGAGACCACGGCCGCATTCGGCGCGCCCACGCGCTGTTCGTCGGGAAGGAAGGTCCGGCCGGCCGCGGGCTTCACGCCCATGATGTCGAAGAACTCGCGTGACACTGTGCTGACCGGGGTGACCATGGGTTCACTGATGCCGGACACCGCTTCTTCCCAACGCGCCACCTCCGCCATCCCCGCGAAGCTGTGCGTGCCCTGCTGCCAGTCGAGGAAGTTCGGTTCGGAGACGTTGTTCCGAGCACCGGTCTCGCCGAGCTGGTACAGCCGCACGATGCGCTCGGATTCGGGATAGGGAAGCGGCTTCAGCAGCACGCCGTCGTAGACGCTGAACATGGACGAGGCGGCGCCCATGCCGAGGCCGAAGGTGAGGATCACCGAAATCGCGAACGAGGGGGTTCGGGCGAGGGTGCGCATGGAGATGCGCAGGTCGCGGACGAAGTCGTGGGCCCAGGCGAAGCGGAACTCGTCGCGCGTGTACTCGCGCACGGCCTCGACCCCGCCGAACTTGAGCCGCGCCTCTCGGCGGGCCTCTTCCTCGCTCATGCCCGCGCGCAGGTTCTTCTGCGTCTGCTGCTCGATGTGAAAACGGATCTCTTCGTCGAGTCGTCCGTCGAGGTCTTTCTGGCCGCTCATGCGTACTCCTTGGGAATTGGGTCAGTCCGCGCGGAGCGCGGTGGTGGGATTCACGGCGGCGGCACGTCGGGCGGGCAGCCAGGTCGCGAACGTCGCGACCGCTCCGAGCAGCGCGGCGGTGATCGCGAGTGTCGCGGGATCGGATGACGCCATCTCCGGGAAGGTGCTCGCGAGAAGTCGGCCCATTGCCACCGCGCCGAGTGCGCCGATGAGCAGTCCAGCCACGAGCGCGGTGGCGCTTTGGGCGAGGATCAACCGGACCACATCCGCGGCGCGGGCGCCCAGGGCCATCCGCAGGCCGATCTCCTGCGTCCGTGACGAAACCAGGAACGAGACCACGCCGAAGATCCCGACCGCGGAGAGAAACAGCGCGATGGTTCCGAAAGCGCCGATGAACGCCACCATCGCCCGGAAGCCCGCCATCGACCGGTGCTTCACCTCGCCCATTGTCCGCACGCCCCAGACCGGTTGATTGGAATCGATCGCCGCCACCGCGGCGCGCAGCGAAGGTACGAGGCCCGAAGCGCCGTCGCGGCCCGTCGCGACCACGAACAGTGTTCCCTCGTCGCTCTGGGTGAAGGGGATGTAGGTCTCGGGCCTCGGCGCGCGGCTGAATTCGTGACGCAGGTTCCGGACCACGCCGACGATCTCCTGCCACGGATTCTGGTCGGGCGGTCCGGAGAAGCGCAGCCTCTTCCCGAGCGCGTCGCCATTGGGATAGAAGTGCCGCGCGAACGCTTCGTTCACGATCATCACCCGGGGGCTCTTGATCGTGTCCGTGTTCTCGAACGGCCGGCCCTGCCCCATGCGCGCGCCCATGGTCTCGAAATAGCCCGCGGACACCACGCGAAAGTCGGCCTCGGGTTCCTGATCGGGAATGTCGCCGCCTTCGAAGACCAGGCCGCTCGACGAGTTCTCGGGGGAGAGGGGAATCTGACTGGTGAGGCCGACGCTCGCCACTCCGGGAAGCGCGCGTGCACTCGCGAGCAGCGTCTCGTAGAAGCGCAGGCGGGACGATTCGCTGTCGTACTTCGCGTAGGGAAGAGTGATGCCCATGGTGACGGCGTTGTCCGCGTCGAATCCCGTCTCCATCGAGGCGAGCCTCGAGAACGCGCGCAGCGTCGATCCGGAGCCGCTCAGGAGAATGAGTGCGAGCGCCACCTCGGCGGCGACGAGAGCGGTGCGGAGGCGGTGGCCTCCCGCGGCCCCGAGAGGCCGGCTCGCGTCCCGCAGCGCGGTGTTCGTATCGACGAGCGAGGTTCGAAGCGCCGGGAGCAGTCCGAAGATGAGACCGGTGATCACGGAGAGCGCGAAGGTGAACAGCAGGACGGAGCGATCGACGCTGAGATTCGCGAGCCCGGGCACCGACACCAGAACGTCGGCGGGAGCGGCGTTTCGCAACGCGCGCACGCTGAAGGCGGCAAGCAGGGCTCCGAGACCGCCGCCGATGGTGGACAGCGCGAGACTCTCCGCGACGAGCTGGCGGATGATGCGCGCACGACTGGCGCCCAAAGACACCCGCACCGCCATCTCGCGGAGTCGCGCCGGCGCCCGGGCGAGGAGGAGGTTCGCGAGATTCGCGCACGCGATCAGAAGCACGAAGCCGACGCTGCCCATCAGGAGCCAGACCCCGCTGCTGTAGGAGGTGGCGACGTCCGAAGACAGCGGATAGACGCGGGCGCTGAGTCCCTTGTTGGTCTCGGGATAGGCGTGCTCCAGGCGGGCCGCGATGGTTGCGATATCGGCGTTCGCGTCTTCGAGCGTGACCCCCGGCTTGAGTCGCCCGATCGCATAGTACGAGGGCGAGCGGCGGCTCGCCCGGATCTCCGGCGTCAGCCGAAGCGGCGCCACGATCTCTGCGGCCGGAGGGAAGTTCATCTCCGGCGGGAGAACGCCGATGACCTGCCTCACGACGTCGTTCACCCTGACCGTCTGACCCAGGACCCTCGGGTCTCCACCGAACCGGCGCTGCCACAGTCCATAGCCGAGCAGGGCCACCGCATCCTTGCCGGGTTCGCCCTCCTCGGTGGTGAACCAGCGTCCGATGTGGGGTTTGAGCCCCAGTGCTTTGATCGCATCGGGGGTGAGTTGGAATCCCTGAACCCGCTCGGGCTGCGCGGCATCGCCGGTGAGATTCGAGGTCCACCAGCGATAGAGACCGAGGTTCTCGAAGGAGTGCTGCTGCGCTCTCCAGTCGGCGAAGTTCGCGTAAGCCACTTCGTTGTGAGGATTCCGCTCGCTCGCGTCCCAGATCGAAACCAGCCGGTTGACGTCGGGATTGGGGAGGGGATTGAGTACGACCGCGTGAAGCAGGCTGAACATCGCGGTGTTCGCACCGATGCCGATGGCGAGGGTGAGGATGGCGACCAGCGCGGCCCCCCGTTCGCGGTTCCACATGCGGAAAGCGATGCGGAGATCGCGCGCGAGGTCGTGGAGAGACGCCCACCGGTATTCGTCCCGCGTGTATTCGCGGGCGCTCTCGGCGTTGCCGAACTTCAGCTGCGCGGCCCGGCGGGCTTCCGATTCGTTCATCCCCTCCCGCAGGCTCTTCTCGACCTGCTGCTCGATGTGGAAGCGGATCTCCTCGTCGAGGCGGCGGTTGAGATCGTCGCGGCCGGTCATGCGAGCGCCGCCTTCAGGACGAGATTGATGGCCCGGGACATCCTCTGCCAGGACTCGAGTTCCCGGGTCAGGTGTTTCTGACCCGAGGCGGTGAGCTTGTAGTAACGAGCGCGTCGATTGTTCTGCGTGGTGCCCCAATCGGAGGTGATCAGCCCCTGGCGTTCGAGACGATAGAGGGCAGGGTAGAGCGTGCCCTGACCGAGGCACAACACTTCCTCCGACCAGTTCTCGATGCGCTCAGTGATCCCCCAGCCGTGCATGGGCTCGAGGGTCAGGGTGCGCAGCACCAGCATGTCGAGGGTTCCGCGCAGGATCGCCTCGGCTTCGGCGGCTTCGGGCAGGACTTTCGGGGGCAGGAGTCTCCTTTAGACGTTCTAATGGAGTTTAGGTAACGCTCTTTTCGACTGTCAAGGGGAAGGCTCGCGGCCTCGTCGGACGCGTCGGCGCGCCCCTCGCTTCTTACCGGGTCATTTGACCGGTACCCGGCTCTTGAGCTCGCTGAACCAGTTCAAGACCACCTTGATCGAGCCGCGCTCATCCTGCCCGCCCGTCCCGCTTTCGGCGGAGTGGCCTCGGGTGAAGACGAAGGCGCGTCCATCGGGACTGATGTCATAGTTCAAAGGCCCCAGTGCGGTGGTGTTGCTTGGATGTGTTCCCCGAACCGGAGCGGGCCGCCCCAGGATGACGCCGCCATTGAACGCGATCGAGACGGACGACAGGGCGCCGCCGCCGCTGGCGAAATAGAAGAGTTCCTTCATGTCGGGCGACCAAAACGGGTGGTGGCCGATGTCTTCTTCGGGGGAGACCTGGTAGCGAGCGCCCGTAGCGGGGATAGGCTGGACGAAGACGCGGCCGCGATCGCCGCGCAAGCCGTAAGCGATCCACTTCCCGTCCGGGGATAAGGCGGAGTTCAGCGGAGCGTTGGAGTGAACGTCGCCGAAGCGGGCCTCCTGGCCGTCGGCCATCGAACGCAACCATAGGTCCGAGCCGCCCTGGCCATTCACGGAATACGACAGGTAGCGGCCGTCCCGCGACCAGGACTCCGGAACGTGTGTCGTGCCGGGCTCGGCGGTGGTCAGGCGCTGCGCCTCTCCGGAGCCGTCAACCCGCTGAAGGTAGAGGGCCACATCCCCGCCGCGGTCGGACTGGAAGGCCACGCTCTTCCCGTCTGGTGACCACAGCGGAAGCCGGTTGCGGCCCGAGAAGGTGAGCCGCCTGATCGCGAAGGCCTCCGAGAGGTCATAGACCCAGATCGCGGCTTCGTCCACTTCGGCGATGCTGACCGCCATTTGCCTGCCGTCCGGAGAGATGCGAGGCGCTTCGTAGGCTTTCGGGGCCAGGGTCAGGACGCGTTCCTTGCCCGACCGATCCGCGACGACGATCTCCCGGCGGTTCGACGGCGCCACCGGCCCGTCCAGATAGACGAGCGTGCCCGTCGCCGAAACATCGATGAGGGCCCGGGGCATCAGGAGCCCGCCCTGGTTTCGCCGGGCCACACCCTCGATCATGGGAGCGGGAGAGCCCAGGATGCGTCCGCTCTTTGTGTCGAATGCTGCGGCGACCCAGACCCCGTCCACGACGTAGGCGATGTGTCCGGTGGGCAGGTAGCGGGGATCGCTTCCCGCCGCCACGATGGTTTCGCGACGCCCTGAAGACAACGACTGCAGCGCGACCCCGGCGTGCTGCCAGTCGGCTCTCTGGGTTCCGGTCGCGAGGGTGAAGAGGACGAGGTCGCCGCCGCCGCCGGGAAGGAGCCTGGGCGTAGCCGCGTATTCGCCCGGCTTGAGGCTGACGATCTGTTCGACCGTTCCGCCGTTTTCGGGGACCCGGATGACGCCCTTCTCGCCAAGGCCGCAGTACACGTGCCCGTCGCTCCAACTGCAGCCCAAGACGTCGGCCTTGAGGTCGGCGAGGTCGATGGCAGCACCTCCCGATATCGGCAGACGCCTGAGCACGGTTCCCGCAACGAACGTGATCGATTGCCCGTCCGGTGAAAAAGCCATGTCGCTCATGCCCGAAAGGCCGGGAGTCTTGACGGGCACGGACTGGAAATCAGAAAGCAGCCGTGTCTCCAGC
>CAZFQH010000251.1:0-6435 GCA_964520805.1 uncultured Acidobacteriota bacterium
GGGCGCTTAACTCAGCGGTAGAGTGCCACCTTCACACGGTGGAAGTCGTAGGTTCGATCCCTACAGCGCCCACCAATATCGACGCGGGTTTGGTCAAGGTTGGACCCTCCGAAGGAAACCGGGAGACTTGCCGGGGAAGCACGGACACCCAGGTACCCTTCTTTCGGTCGGACGGGTTCACGCCAACTGTTTTTGCGATCACCCACCAGTCCACCGGGTCCCGCCGCCAGCGCTTAGCAAGCGTCGTGAGCGACCAGGGGAATGATGCTAGCGGCCGTGCTCGTCCACGACGGTCCGAAGCCGTTTTGTCGAACGGACGTGTCCCCTTCCAACGGAAGGCGCAATCCTGGCTGATCAGTCTGCTTGTCCACGAAAATGATCTCTTTGGGCACCCACATCTGGCACCTGCGAACCATGGCTCGCTCGCTGGCCGTGACGATCCGAATGACGACGCGATTGCGGGCCAAGGCCAGAGCCTCGGCGCATGGCTCCCGGTCTTGCTGCTTGGGGCGCCTGAGAATCAGCGCCTCTGCGACGATCGGTCCCGTTGCGGGGCTGATATGACCGGTCCGACCGTGGTGCCGCGCTTTGCATGGGCGTGAGTCGGGGAAGGAGGGGTCGCGCCCGCTTTGTAGCGCTTCTCAACATTCACGTGCTGAACCGAGGCAGTCGCCGAGTCGAAGCCCCTGGGAGCACCTGCCCAAGCTGCCCTTATCGAAATACCTTGCAAGAAAGGGAGTGGCGTTTGACAGGGCCGGCCGAAAGCCGCTGTAATACCTTGGTGGAGACGGACTTGAATCGAAATGCGCTCCCGACGCCTGAAAAACGCCCGCCCGAATTATCGAAATGTACAGCGCTGGACACTAAGTGTTCGACGGGCGGCATCAGAGCCGGCCAAGAGTCAAGAATAAGGAAGCGCCATGGGAGCTTCCGTTCATTTGGAGTGCGAGCCGTCCTCGAAGAAGGGATACTTCGACAGCGCTATCAGCGATGTGAAGATCATCGTTGGCGAGATCGAAGCCCTGGACGCTCTCGCCGACGAGATAGGGGTCCGCGCACTGGGTGAGTTCGGACTCTGCGAACAAGACGACGAGGACTGGGACTTCATCGCTCTCTCTGATCCAAAGGAGGCCATCGAGTCGATCGAGGGCCTGGTCGCCGCGCTTCGGAAGCCAGCACCGCCGAACGCGGCCCGCCGCAGAAAGGCACCCCCACCGAGCGCCTTCTACCATCCACATGAAGAGATCATTCAAGAGCTCGAGGAGCTGAAGCGCCGCCTGAAGTCGATCTCACGGGGTAAGACCCGCTTTCGCTTTGTAATCGTGGAATGAGTATGCCGGATAACAATGGCTTGGAACTGACGAGGCAAGTTGGAGGGCCCGCTTCGCGGGCCGTCGTTAGAGTCTCGCCTCGCAGCTCAAGCCAGTGTTAGGCCGACATAGGAATAGGCCCGAGGCGGTAATCAAGGGACGCGCGCAGGCGTGAGCGTACCGTATTCAAAGGCGCTTGCAGCGGGATGCCTCGTGCTGGCGCTCGTCGCGTTGGGTGTTGCTGGCGTCGCTGGCACCGTTGCGCCATTCCGCTTCGCTGCCCTGTGGGTCGCCGCAATCTCGCTACTGGTCAGGTGCCACCGCTGGAAGCAGGGCCAACGCGATCGCTGCCTCGCTGCGAGGCTACACCGGAAGGAAGATGAGCGCGGTGGTCTGGCAGACTCCTCTGCCTGATGGTAGCGGGGAATCCCTGATCCTCGAGAACGCTTTCGCAATCTCGGTGGGTCTTCACCGTGGTCAGAAATCCGCGCTTTCTCATGGCCGCTAACAGCATTGAACTGATCTCCCCGAACGACGATCGGAAGACGTGGTCGGAGGCATCGAGGGCGAGAGAGGGGACTCTCTTTTCGAAGGTCGCGAACGCCGCGCTTGCCTTCTCGATGTTGTGCCGATACCCCTCGTGCTTCCGATGCTGGTCACGATTGAAGCCGACAAATTCGGCGAGGAGGGGGTTTGGGCGAAAAAAAAGCTCCAACACCATCCGGTCGATGTCGTTGGCGCGTGGCTCAATATCGAAAGCCGCTCTGAGCCCTTTCCTCGCGGTTTCCTCCAGTTCAACAGGTGTTGAGGCTGAGGCCCCCTCCATACTCTTCACGCGCTCGCCATCCGAATCTCCACCACGCGGACCGCTTCTTCACCGACCTTGACGCGGTCGAGCCACCGCGCCCACGTCGCGAGCGCCGCGTTCCCGCCTTGGCTCCTCCCGAGAGACGATCCATTGACCCGATCCGCTTTAGTGGCGTGCGTGAGTTCTCGGGTCGCTCACCCAAAGAGTCCGTCCGCCTGCCTTCACGCGGCCTTGACGGCGAACCGAATCCCGAGGAAGTCGAGGACGCGGAAGACGGTTTGAAGTCCAGGGTTTCCGTCTCCCGAAAGGGAACGGTAGAGAGTCTCGCGGGAGACACCGGCCGCCTTTGCGATCTTCGTCATGCCCTTGGATCGGGCGACGTCTCCAAGAGCGCTCGCGAAGAACGCGACGTCACCCGGCGCTTCCGCCATCGCCGCTTCGAGGTACGCGGCGCAATCCTTGGGTGTCTCCAGGTAGTCCGCGGGGTCGTAAGGCGTCGTCTCGATCTTCACTCGCTTCGATGTCTTCTTCTTCATCGCTCTTTCCTGAGAGATCGCGCCAGTTCAATGGCCGTCGCGATGTCTCGCTCCTGTGTCGCCTTGTCTCCTCCCGCAAGCAGGAAGATGATCCGATCGTCTACGCGCGTGAAATAGACCCGGTATCCGGGACCGAAGTGGAATCGAAGTTCCCAGACGCCGAGGCCTACACTCTTCGCGTCCCCGGTGGGTCCTTGTCCGAGTCTCTTCAGACGGATGTGGATCCGGTTGCGTGCCTGCGTGTCCTTGAGTCCGCGGATCCACTCCCCGAACCCTTCCGTCTTTCGAATCTCGTTCGGCTGAGAGCGTATCATAAAGGCTACGATGCCGGGTGCTTGAAAGAGAGCACCTTCGCGGACTGGGTCTTGCCGGTTCGCAGTTGCTCCAACCAGTCTGCCCAGGCGGCGAGAGCCGCCCGGCGTTCGTCCAGAAGCTCCGCCCGCTGATAGTTCCGCGTCACCTTCGGCCCGGGAGGAGTGTGCGAGAGGAGAAGGGAGATCACGTCGCCTGAGATCTTGAGCTTTCCGCGTCCGTGAGTCGCGAGCGCCGACCGGAACCCGTGAACCTTCCACGGTTCCATCTTTCGCCCGTGAATCCGCGCCGCTCGCGCCTTGAGATCCGCGACGAATCGAGAAGACCACGTCATCGGTTTGTCCAAGGCTTCGCCGGCGGTCCTGTATTGCGGGAAGAGGCTCTCCGTCCTCATCGCTTTCGCCGCCGCGAACCTCCGCTCTAACAGTTGCACCGCCTCACGAGAGAGAGGAACCTTGTGAGCCTTTCCATTCTTCGCCCGCTCGCCGGGAACCGTCCAAAGAGGCTCTTTCGAGTCGAGCCCTTCGACCTCCGAACGCTTCAGCCCCAGGACCGCCGAGCGCCGGACGCCGGACAGGACAAGAAGCCGCGTCGCGTCAACGTAGGCGAGTCGAGCTTCGATCTCATGCCGTCGCACCTTCGGGACCGCCGCGAGCTTCACGCCCCCCGCCTCGGCTTCGTAGGCGTCGCGAGACTCGACCGCTTCACCTTCCATTTCGTCGAGAGCCAGGAGGACAGCGCGAAGCTCCTCTGGGGAGAGAACGCGCTCACTCTCCTTGTCGTCGGCCTCGGCGTCCGGCTTTGGAACGTTTGCGATGGGGGAGACCGTGATCTTCGCACCGTCCCCGTCGCGGAGTCGTTTCTTCTCGACCGCCCAGGAGTAGCAGCGAAGGAGAACCGTCCGCGTGCTGTTAGCGGAGTGTCCCGAACGCTCTGCAATTCCAGAGAGCCAGGTCTCGACCTCATCGGTCGTCAGAGCCGCCGCCGCCTTCTTCGCGAAAGGAGCCGTCAGAATCTCGACGTCAACTCGTCGCGTCCACTCCTTTCGCGTCGCTGGACGGAGAGGGAGCGTCTTGAGTGACGCGAGCACGAGATCCGAGACCGTCGTCTCCTTTGGGGCGTGCTTTCGTTTTAGATCCGCCGCCCGTTTCGCCCATCGTTCCGCTTGAGGGTCTTCTTTACGGCCGACCCTCGCTGCTACTTGTCGAGCCTCTTCACGAGCCCCCAGGAGCGAGAGCCCCTTGTCCCCGGCCTCCGAGTAGGCCCCGAGCAGGAACCGTCGACCATGCCCACCACGGACGCTCGGCTTGGGTCTGTACCAATAGCTCCAGACCTTCGAGCCATCGGGAGACACCCTCATGCGAAGCCCGGGAACGTTGGCGTCGCTGATCTCGAAGCGTTCCGGTTTCGGCTTGAGCGCCTTCAAGAACTCCGCCGTTAGCACCTTCGGCATGCCCCCTCCGATCTCTTACAAGAAGCCGAGATCTCTGGGGGAGCACCGGGGGAGCACGGACCCAAAGGTACCTCCTCCCGTCGCTTCTCGTTCCATCGTGTCACATTCTAGGCGTAAATGCTGGTCGAAACGTGTCTTGCGAGAAAAGAGAGGGACGATCTGCAACGGCTCGCAACGTCCGAAAACAGCCCGGGTCCACCTTCCCACGGTGGAAGTCGTAGGTTCGATCCCTACAGCGCCCACCAATATCGACGCGGGTTTGGTCAAGGTTGGACCCTCCGAAGGAAACCGGGAGACTTGCCGGGGAAGCACGGACACCCAGGTACCCTTCTTTCGGTCGGACGGGTTCACGCCAACTGTTTTTGCGATCACCCACCAGTCCACCGGGTCCCGCCGCCAGCGCTTAGCAAGCGTCGTGAGCGACCAGGGGAATGATGCTAGCGGCCGTGCTCGTCCACGACGGTCCGAAGCCGTTTTGTCGAACGGACGTGTCCCCTTCCAACGGAAGGCGCAATCCTGGCTGATCAGTCTGCTTGTCCACGAAAATGATCTCTTTGGGCACCCACATCTGGCACCTGCGAACCATGGCTCGCTCGCTGGCCGTGACGATCCGAATGACGACGCGATTGCGGGCCAAGGCCAGAGCCTCGGCGCATGGCTCCCGGTCTTGCTGCTTGGGGCGCCTGAGAATCAGCGCCTCTGCGACGATCGGTCCCGTTGCGGGGCTGATATGACCGGTCCGACCGTGGTGCCGCGCTTTGCATGGGCGTGAGTCGGGGAAGGAGGGGTCGCGCCCGCTTTGTAGCGCTTCTCAACATTCACGTGCTGAACCGAGGCAGTCGCCGAGTCGAAGCCCCTGGGAGCACCTGCCCAAGCTGCCCTTATCGAAATACCTTGCAAGAAAGGGAGTGGCGTTTGACAGGGCCGGCCGAAAGCCGCTGTAATACCTTGGTGGAGACGGACTTGAATCGAAATGCGCCGCCGACGCCTGAAAAACGCCCGCCCGAGTTATCGAAATGTACAGCGCTGTACACTAAGTGTTATGTGGCAGTAGAGTACCGATCATTCACGGAGACGAATCGAAAATGACACTCGATGAACTGCTACTTATTCTCACAGAGTCGGGACCGAGCGATTGGCTCTCGATCGAGTGTTCCGGAACGCTCCCCTCATATCGGTTGGCTTGGCAATTCGGGGAGCGGAACACTCGCCCCTACCTGGAGCCGATCTCCCACGGCCAAGTTGCCACTTATAAGGCGAACCTGAGCATCACCCTGGCGTGGGGGCTGCCGAGTCAGGAGGACCCGTGGGGAGAGGCCTGGGCAAAGCAGTTCCCCGATCCTAAGGCCCGGCTGTGTTTCGCGGACGCCTTTTTCAACAGTGCCCTTGTATTTCGGCAGCAGTACGTTGTGGTCGACGGCGGTCGTTGCTGTCTGCCGCTTCCGAGCCAAGATCTGGGCGTTCCGAAAGGGCTCCACTCGTTCGGCCGACTACTGAATTCCCTCACGAGCGGAACTGACAACTACGACGACTACTTTCGGCGAGCGGGCCTCACGATCACCGACTCCGCATGGGGGCACTGACGAGCCCTAAAGGCCGTGCCACATAACAACGCAATGCACCTGACAAAGCGCGTAGGTGGGCCTGCTTCGCAGGCCGTCGTTGAGGCGCGCTTTGCAGGTGATTGCGAGTGTTAGACCGCTGAAACTACAGGACTCGAACCGTCACGGAGAATAGAATGGCAGCGATCTGGATCATCCTTCTCGATACGTCGGGCTCCATGGACGAGGGCTTCGCGCACACCATGGGGGCTTCGGGCGACCCTCTTGGAGAAACTGGCTCTTGGGCCAAGAAGATTGATGCCGCCAAAGACGTGCTCCTTCGCCAGGTGTCGTCCTTGCGCGCCCAGGATGTGGCGGTGTTCAGCTTTACTGATGCAGCGCAGAAGATCTTCCAAGGAACAAAAGACGCCCTCTTAGCGAACCGGTCTCTCATCACGTCGTTGGATGCTGGCGG
>CAZFQH010000252.1:0-6434 GCA_964520805.1 uncultured Acidobacteriota bacterium
GCTTGCGACCGCTTTGGCAATCGCGGTGTTGTCTGCGGTCTGGGCAGCGAGCAGGGCAGGAATCGTGGCCGAGGCGGCCAGGGCAAGCAAGAGGCGGGTTCTCATCTTTGGTCTCCGCAGAGTCGGCCGGGCAGGCCCAGCGCACCCGCCGGGGATCGGCGGGCACACTATCGACCGGCATGTTACGCATCCATGCAGAGCCATGCCACACCGGCGCACTGTGCGCTTGGATACTTCGGTTCATGGTGTTGCTGTTCAACTCAAAGGCGCTTTCCAAAACCCTGGAATTCGACAGGATTGAGAGCGGGAGCCCGCCCCCCCGCATGCCCTGAGCGGCCGTCTTCGGGGCCAGTGGGGTTAGCATCCCGTGGCGCATGACTCCGGGCCTTGACGACGTCACCCTCAACCTCGACGCCAGCGCCCGGTCGGGTCTCTCCATCATCCTCGCCATGATGATGTTCAGCGTCGGTCTCGGTCTCTCACTCGACGACTTTCGCCGGGTTCTTCGCCGACCCGGCGTCATCCTCTTCGGAACCGCGCTGCAGGTGATCGTCCTGCCGGCGGTCACGTTCCTCCTCACCTTCGCCATCGCACCCACCGCGAGCATCGCGCTTGGAATGATGGTGGTCGCGGCCTGCCCCGGTGGCAACGCCTCGAACGTCCTCACTCAGGCCGCACGCGGTGACGCCGCTTTATCGGTCTCGTTGACCGCCCTCTCAAGCGCCCTCGCGGTGTTGACCACTCCCTTCAACATCCTCTTCTGGGCAGGACTCCACCCACGCACGTCCCACCTCCTGAGCACCATCGGACTCGACCGCGGAGCGTTTCTCTCGGAAGCCGTGCTCACCCTCGGCTTCCCTCTCGCCGCCGGCCTCTTTCTCGCGGAACGCACGACCTCAATCGCCAAACGAATCCGAAAGCCCCTCCACACCCTCTCGCTGCTCGCCCTCGGCGGATTCATCGTGGGTGCCCTGATCACGAATGGCAGTCCCCTGGCTCAGGCAGGATGGTTCATCTTTCCGGTCCTGGTTATTCAGGACGGTGTGGCCCTCGCCCTCGGTTACGGAGCGGCCCGTCTGGCCGGCCTGCCCGACTCCGCCCGGCGGGCCTTTACCTTCGAAACCGGCATTCGCAATTCAGGCCTGGGGCTCGTTATTCTTCTCGGCCATTTCAAAGGGCTCGGCGGAGCGGCCCTCATCACCGCGGGCTGGGGGGTATGGCACCTCATCTCGGGCGGAGCCCTCGCGGCCTGGTGGTCGCGCAGGCCACCCCGCCCTCCCTTGATCGCCCAAAGTGCCATCGCTACCGAAACGGAGCCTCTGACATGAGCTTTGACCTGAAGATCGTCGGGGGCCGCGTTGTGGATGGCTCTGGCGCGCCTGCGCTTGTAACGAATGTTGCCGTGAAGGACGGACGGATCGTCGAGGTCGGACGCTGCGCAGGTGGGGCGACCACCACCCTCGACGCCGAAGGCGCCATTGTGACCCCGGGCTTCGTCGACATCCACACGCACTATGACGGTCAGGCCACTTGGGACCCGAACATGCTGCCTTCGGCGCAGCACGGCGTCACCACGGCGATTATGGGGAACTGCGGCGTGGGATTCGCACCCGTCCACGACCACGATCATCAGCGACTGATTGGGCTGATGGAGGGAGTCGAGGACATCCCCGGCGCCGCGCTCGCGGAAGGACTACGTTGGGGATGGCGGGGCTTCCCGGAGTATCTCGATGCCCTCGATGCGATGCCGCGCACCATCGACATCGGTGCTCAACTTCCCCACGACGCGTTGCGGCTGCACGTCATGGGTGAACGTGGTGCCGCCCAGGAGCCGGCCAATGGCGACGACATCGCCGCCATGCGCGACCTCTGCCGCGAGGCCCTGGAAGCGGGAGCCGTGGGTTTCTCGACTGGCCGAACCGACAACCATCGCACGATCGAAGGAAAGTGGACACCGTCATCGGAGTCGGACGTTGCGGAGCTTCAGGGTATCGCCTCCGCCTTCGACGGACTCGGCCACGGCGTGATCCAGGCGGTATCGGATTTCGACATGCTGCGCGACCCCACCCGCTTCGACGTCGAGTTCGATGTGATCGAGTCGATGGCCGCGGCCGCGGGCGGCCGTCCGATCTCAATCTCGCTCATGGAGCGCGATCAGGCGCCGAATCAGTGGCGGCAGATCCTCGCACGCTCATCGGCGGCGAGGGCCAAAGGCCTCGACATGCATGTCCAAGTGGCCGCTCGTCCGATCGGTCTTCTGCTCGGGTTGGACGCGACGTTCCATCCCTTCATGGGCTTCCCGACCTATAAAGCGATGGTCACACTTCCCCTCGCCGAGCGCGCCCGCAGGCTCGCCGAGCCGGAAACGCGGGCCCGCCTTCTCTCCGAAACATCCGATCGAATGGCCGGCGATGGCTCGCCGATTCCACCCCTCGCCGACCTGTTGCTGGCCCAGATCGGCCTGCTGAGCCGAAGACTGTTCCCGCTCGGCACCGTACCGGACTACGAACCGCGGCCAGAGTCGTCTCTGTTCGCGACGGCATCCGCCCGCGGCGTGTCGCCTTTGGAAGCGATCCTCGATGCCCTGATCGCCGATGAAGGTCGTGCGCTCATCTACTTCCCGCTCTTCAACTATCAGGGCGGCGACCTCGAACGGTTGCGCGAAATGATCGAACACCCGCTCGCCCTCGCCGGGCTCGGCGACGGCGGGGCCCACGTGGGTACCACGTGTGATGCGAGTTTCCCCACCACGATGCTCGCCCACTGGGCCCGCGGCCGTTCACGTGGTCCGCGACTGCCCCTCGAAAAGGTCGTGGCGATGTTGAGCCGCAACAACGCGGAGTTCATCGGCCTGCGCGACCGGGGCACGGTAGCGACCGGCATGAGAGCCGACCTCAACGTGATCGACCTGGCGAACCTCGGCCTCGAATCACCCCGCCTCGTCCGCGACCTCCCCGCCGGCGGGAAACGCTTCTTGCAGAACGCCCGCGGCTACCGCGCCACGGTGGTGTCAGGCGCCATCACACTTCGCGACGACCGTTTAACCGGCAAACGCCCGGGCCGTGTGATTCGAGGAGGTCACTGAGATGGCGGGGCCGGTCTCCTCACTGACTCCGTGCAGGCGTCCCCAGGAAATCTACCCGAACGCGTAGGCCGTTCGGTCGAGCGCGAAGCCCTCGGGCCAAGCCCGGTGGCTGAGCACGTCGAAGGCAGCCCAGTCGAAGCCACCTCCATCCTGCGGTCCCCTGGCCAGGCTTCGCGCCCGCCCGAATACTCCTGGTATTCGCGGCTCCTCGGATCCCCGGCACCTCGCGAATCGGGGTGCCTCGGCACTGGCGTAACGCGGACCTTTGACACTGAACACCAGCGTTGGTCTCAGCGACCCACTTGAGTTCCTCTGGCTACATCTCCCTCCCCGCACGCAGGGGAGGTTAAGATCCTCAGTGTCGATGCGTGGCGAAACTCTGGCACGTAGTTCGGCGCTCGTCCGCGCGGGCCGGTTCGCCTGCTCGGCCGCGGGCTGCTTCGCCCTGGTCATCCTGCTTCCAAGCCTTCCCTACCGCCTGTGGATGGCGCGGCTCGCCCTCGCCGAGCTTTCGCTCATCCTCGTGAGCCCCCTGGCCCTCTTCGGACTGCTGGCTCTCGGACGAGAAGCCGGGAATGGCAGGTATCGCGTGAGTGGTGTGGGAGCACTCGCGGTGAGTTTGCTTCCCCTGGTCCTGACTTTGCCTGAGTACCGAACTCGCGGCCGCGCGCTGGCACCTCTCGAGTACCTCACCTGGGGACCGGACCATGCGCGCGTCGACGAGCGGCGCGACATCGCCCTCGACTTGTCGCGCCCAAATCTCCGCCTCGATTTTTATCGCGGTCACGGAGCCGGACCAGGCCCGCTCCTGGTCCTGGTTCACGGCGGAAGCTTCAGCGGCGGTGACAAGGGAGAGAACCAAACCGTTTCGCGGCTCTTCGCGTCCAAGGGATACTCCGTGGCCGACATTCAGTACCGGCTCGCCCCCGAAGGGCGATTTCCCGCCGCGGTGCAGGACGTGAAATGCCTGGCCGGTCGCCTTCGCGAGCGGGCGCGGGAGTTCGGCCTGGACGCCAATCGCGTGGGATACATCGGTCGATCGGCGGGTGGCGCGATCGCGATCATCGCCGCGTATTCGGCCGGAGATCCGCGTCTGCCCCCGTCGTGCGATGTTCCCGACCTCCCCGTATCCGCCATGGTGTCCCTGTATGGCCCGCTCGATCTCGAATGGGGCTGGAGGCAGCGGCCGTTTCCCGATCCGCTTGTGGGCTATCAGGTCCTCGAGCGCTACCTCGGAGGAACCCCGGCGACGCACCCGGAAGCCTACCGGCTGGCTTCGGCGGTCTCCTGGGCCGGAGCCACCGCGCCCAAGACCCTGTTGATTCATGGAATGAGAGATTCGCTGGTCTCGTTTCACCACGTGGAACTCCTGACCCAGGCCTTCGAGCGAAAGCGCCTTGAGCCTCCCCAAAGGCTTCTCATTCCCTTCGCCGACCACGGGTTCGACTACCACCCGGGGGGCCTCGGAGAGCAGCTCGCCCGCGCCGAGATTCTGGAGTTTCTCGGAAGCGCTCTGGCCAGGGACGACCCGAGGTCGATGGGAAGCCAAGAGTAGGATCCAAGCCATGATCTTGGCGATCGTCCTCCATCTGACTCTGGCCGCGGTTCAACCGCAGACGTCCACCCTGACCGCCGAAGAGCGGGCCCTGGCCGCGTTTGTGGAGGCGGACAATCAGCGGGCCCTGACCCTTCTGGAACGCTCGGTGAACATCAACAGCGGAACGATGAACCTCAAAGGCGTGCGGGAGGTTGGCGCGCTGTTCCGAGCGGAGTTCGACGCACTCGGTTTCAAGACCGAGTGGGTCGATGGCGCGGGGTTCGGACGCGCGGGACATCTGGTCGCGACCCAACCAGGTCCGGGCCCGAAGATTCTGCTCATCGGCCATCTCGACACCGTCTTCGAGCCGCACAGCCCTTTCCAGAAGTTCGAGCGACTCAGCGAGACGGCGGGCAAGGGTCCGGGAACCACCGACATGAAGGGCGGCAACGTGGTAATGATTCAAGCCCTGAAGGCGCTCCACGCAACCGGCGCTCTCAAGTCGATGAACATCGTGGCGGTCTTGACGGGCGATGAGGAAGCGGCCGGCCGACCCTTGTCCCTCTCTCGCGCAGCTCTGGTCCAGGCGGCCCAGGGGGCGGAGGTCGCGATTGGATTCGAGGACGGCGACGGAGACCCCAAAACCGCGGTCATCGGAAGGCGCGGCACCACGAACTGGGAACTTCGGGTCAAGGGCAAACCCGCGCACTCTTCGCAGATCTTCAACGCCGAGAACGGATATGGCGCGATCTTCGAGTCCGCCCGCATTCTGAACGTCTTCCGCGAAAAACTTGCCGGTCAACCGCACCTCACGTTCAACCCCGGCGTGATCGTGGGCGGCACCACCGTCGAGTACGACGGTCCCGCCTCGCAGGGCAGCGGCTTCGGCAAGAGCAACGTGATCGCAGAGCACACCGTCGTGACGGGCGACCTCCGCGCGTTGTCCCCCGAGCAGTTCGCGGCCGCGAAGGACGTCATGCAGGAAATCGTGGCCGCTTCGCTCCCCCGGACCAGTGCGACTCTCACTTTCGAAGATGGGTACCCGCCTCTCGCTCCGACCCCGGGGAACGAGCGTCTCCTGGCCCTCTACAACCGCGCCAGTCTTGATGTGGGTGGAGGGCCGGTAGTGGCGGTCGACCCCGACAAAGCAGGAGCCGCCGATGTGTCGTTTGTCGCCGGACACGCGCGCATGATCCTCGACGGAGTGGGCTTGATGGGGGCGGGCGGCCACACTGTGAACGAAACCGCCGATCTCACCACCCTGCCGATGATGGCGAAACGCATGGCGGTCCTGCTGCTTCGCCTTCAGCGGGAGGCCGTGAAGTAGGCGAGGCCGGGCGCCGGGACTAAACTTCCCCTCTCTCCCCCAACAACTTCGGAGGCATGGTCATGAGATCCACGCGTCTCTTCCTGTTCACCGGCCTCGTCGCCTTCGTTTCGGCCACAGCGACGACCAGCTCATCGCAGACCACTCATATGAACGTCAAGCCAGCCAGCCCCGCGGACCCATCGGGAAACGTCCTCCTTGCGGAGTGGACCGGCCCTTATGGCGGCGTCCCCGCCTTCGACAAGATGGATCTCGCCGCCCTCAAGCCCGCGCTCGAGATCGGCATGGGTCGGAATCTCGCCGAGATCGACACGATCGCGAACAACCCCGAGCCCCCGACCTTCAAGAACACCATCGTGGCCATGGAGAAGTCCGGCCGCGATCTCGGACGCGTGTTCACCTATTGGGGTCTTTGGGGCGGCAACCTCTCGACGCCGGAGTTCCGGAAGATTCAGGCGGAGATGGCCCCGAAGCTCTCCGAGTTC
>CAZFQH010000253.1:0-6413 GCA_964520805.1 uncultured Acidobacteriota bacterium
CCACCTGGCCGTTGGTCCTCTCGGTCTTTATCCTCGAACTCGGATGTTCTCCCGGCGGGGCCCCGAACCGAACGGCGACTCCGGTGCTGCGACCCTCGATCCTCTTCGTCACCCTCGACACCACCCGGGCGGACGCAGTGGGCCCGGATGCCGAAGGGGTGGAAACACCGGTCTTCAACGCTCTCGCGGCTCGGGGGCGACTTTTCGCGCGCGCCTATACGACGGTGCCCGAGACACTGCCCGCACACGCCTCGATGATGACCGGCCTTTATCCCGCGGGCCACGGCGTCCATGAAAACGCGCGAACGCTGCGCGCGGATCATGAAGTCCTCGCCGAGCGACTCCAGGCGACAGGCTACCGAACCGCGGCGTTCGTTTCGTCATTCGTCCTCGCGCGTCGCTTCGGGCTGGGGCGCGGCTTCGCGACGTACGACGACATCGAGGCCCCCGAAAGGTCCGCTCGAGAAACCACCGATCGTGTGATCGACTACCTGAAGACACCTTCGACCGAACCGCGACTGCTCTGGGTGCACTATTTCGATGCTCATGCGCCCTACGCACCCCCCGAGCCGTTCCGAACCCTATTCGCAAAGAACCCCTACCTTGGCGAGGTGGCGGAAGTGGATCAACAACTGGGCCGACTCCTGGAGGCCTTCCAGAAAGACGCCTCTGGGCCGGTCGCAATCCTGGTGGCCGGGGATCATGGCGAGGGCCTCGGAGATCACGGCGAACTTCAGCATGGGAATCTGGCCTACGAGCCGACCATGCGGGTTCCGTTCGTCCTGGTGGGCCCGGGGGTGGAACCAGGGGTGAGCCGGGATCCGGTGAGCGTGCGCCGGATCTTCCACACGATTCTGGATCTCGCTGGCCTTGATAACCCTCAGAGTCTGCGAAGGACTTCGGCGCCCGAGGTGGTCCTTGGCGAGGCGATGAGGCCCTTTCTGGGCTACGGGTGGCAGCCACAGGTGATGGCGGTTGCGGGTGCTCAGAAGGTGATCTTCGCGGGCCGCAACGAGGTTTACGACGTCGTTCAGGATCCAGGCGAAGTGCGGGATCTTTCGGCCTCGGTCACTCCCACCCGAGCCATAAGAACGGCGCTTCAGGACTACCCCGTTCCCGCTCCCGGCGTGGCTCCCGCCCCCGCTGGCGGCCTCAGCCTCGACGACGAAGAGCGCCGCAAACTCGCGAGTCTCGGCTACGTGAGCGCGGGGGCCACGCCCCTGATCCGCAAGGACGCTCCCCGCCCGGTGGACATGGTGGGTTTGTTCGAAACGATCGAGAAGGCCTCCGGTCTTTTCGTGCGCGAGGAGTATCGGGCGGTGATTCCTCTGCTCGAGAAGATCCGGGCCGTGGATCCGCAAAACCTCGATGCCACCCTTCGCCTCGCGACCGCATATTCGTCCCTGGGGCAGGACCTTCAGGCCCTGTCGCTGTTCGAGAAGGCCAAAGCGATTGCTCCTCTTTCCGCGGATGTGAAGCTCTACTTAGCACTACACCTCGCTCGGGGTGCGGGATGGCAGGAGGCTGGATCCATGCTCGAAAAGACCATCGAGCAAATGCCCGAGCGCCTGCCGGCGCTTGAAGCACTGGCCCGGATTCGCGAACGCGAAGGCCGGTCTCGCGAGGCGATGGCCCTGCTGAGGCGGATCCACCGGCTTAGAGCACCCGCAGCCACCGAGCTAGTACGTCTCGGCCAGGCCGCCATGAACGTGGGGGAAACCACTTCCGCCATCGAGGCGTTTGAGCGCGCGCGAAGAGCACAGGGGGTGGACTTCAGAAGCGATCTCGAACTGGGCGTTCTCTACCTCGCCGATCGACGCTTCGAGGAAGCGCGACAGTCTCTGGACCGCGTGCCCGCGAAGCACCCCGAGTACGCGATGGCTCTCTTCAAACGAGCCCAGGTGAGCGTCCTGCTGCGGGAACCGGACCAGGCGGCCCGCATCGAACGGGCGCGCCGACTGGCCGACGCGAGTACTCGCGAACTCATCGCCCGCGAGCGGCTCTTCGTCGTCGGCCGGCCGGAATAAAAACGGGCCCGGCATTTCTGCCGGGCCCGTTGCGTCGGAACGCTTCGCCTAGAAGCGCAGACGCGCGGTCAATTCGAGACGCCGGGGATCGAAGTAGTTCCGGGGCAGCCCAAACGCCGAACTGTTGAATTCGGGGTTGATGTTGTAGCCGGTCTGCTTGTTGTAGAGGTTGAACACGTTCGCGATCAGCTGCAGCTTTACCGGGCCCTTGAGCGCAATGTCCTGGGTGTAGTTGAAGTCGAGCTGGTTGTGCGCAGCAGAGCGCCGCGACCCGGCTTTTTCAGCGTAGCGGTTCGTGTTCGACGTCGAGGTTGTAAGCGCGCGGTACGGCTCGTAGCTCCACGTCTCCCAGGGCTGGCCGGACTGCGCGAGGAAGAATGCTCCCACCGACGCCTTCCAGGAAAGACGCCACAGGCCCGAGACTTTCAGCATGTGCGGGCGGTCGCCGCGGAGCGTGCCGTCCTTGAAGTCCCAGAGCTGCCGGCCCGCGCCGTCGGCGAGGTTCGACGAGCCCATGAAGATGGCCGCGTCGTTGCCGCCAGTGGTGTTGTCCTGGTCGAAGTTCCCGTAGTAGCGGCTGCGCGTGTAAGCGAAATTCGCCTGGCCCTTGCGGCCCTGCCATTCGACCTCGAGGGTGCCCTCCCAATAGCGCGTGTAGGCGCCATCGAGTTCGGCGATGACGTACGTGGACCCGCTTCCGATCTGCGCGAGCCTGGCGGTGAGATCGGGGATGTAGAGATCCCGGGGAATGCCGGCGGGCGGGTTGAAGGCCTGGCGGGCGTTGTTGTTCGTGTCCTCCCAGAAATTGGAGCCACGACGGTGACGACCGTACAGGCGCGCGGTGATGTTGTCACCGAAACGCTTCGCGGTTCCGAAAACAAACTCGTCGGTGCGACGCGGGTTGAGGTCGTCAACAAAGAGCTTGCCGGACGACGAGGCCACGGGCACGGCGGCGAACAGAACGCCGTCCTGGTCAAAATAGGCGTCCACCGCGGCATTGCTGAGGTTGCGCGCCCACGAAGCGGCGCGGGGCAGCGAGCTCGCGGCGGGCTTGTACTGCGCGAAGCCCGCATAGATTGTGTCTTCGCCGTTGTACGCCCAGGTCGCGGACAGACGCGGCTGAAGCATCTTGCCGAAGTCCAGCTCGTACATCTTGTACTTGGTGCCGCGAGCGAAGGTGTACCTGGAGAGCGTGCCCGCGTCCTCCTTCAGATCCTGGCCGTAGAGGGTGTCCTTGCTGGTGATCAGTCCAATGTTGAACGTCCAGCGACCCGTGCGGATGGTGTCGTTGAACTCGAGGTTGAGCGACTTGTACTCGGAGTGGATGGGCTGGATGGCGCCCGTGGTCTGCTGAGAGAAGTTCGCCTGGTAGAAGACCGGGCGTCCCTGGATCGAGATGCGTCCGCCCGGAGCGGTGATGGCGCCCCAGCCGTTCGAGCTGCGTACGAGATCTTCGGCGTCTTCGTACATCTGGGCGCCGAAATGGAGGTCGTGCTTCACCTTGTCCCCGACGGTGAGGTTGTAGCCCACCTGTCCGGAATTGCGGAAGAAGTCCTGGTCATTGAACTGGAGGCCATAACCCACGATGCCGCCACCGGTGCGGACACCCGCCGAGTTGTTGAAACCGTAGCGGGAGATGAGAGGCGCCACGAAGGCGTTCTGGACGGCGTCCCCCGTCACCGGGGTGGGAACCACGAATCGGCCACTCTTGTCGAGGTTGGCCACGTCAAGACGCGTTCCGATGGCGGTGTTGGGGCTGGCGCTCGAAACACTGTCAGGACGGCCCGAGGTGGGGTTCGCAAAATTGGTGTACTTGAAGGTCGCGTAACTCTTGGAATTGATCACCCAGGAACCGTCAGCGGTGAAGATCTTCTGGTAGGCCTCGGAACCGCTTCCCGACGTGGGGGCGGCGTTCGACGCGAACTGGTCGGAGACCTCAAGGCGCTTCGAGTACCGGTAACTCGCGTTCAGCAGCAGTTTGGAGGTGGGGGTGAAGGTCAGTTTTCCGAACCCCTCGTTGCGCGTGCTCTTGAAGTCGGGGAGTTCGCCGTAGACGTTCGCCTGGTTCGCGCGATCGACGGTGGGTCGATAGTAGGAGCCATAGAAGAAGAGTTTGTCCTTCATGATCGGCCCGCCGAGCCCGACGGTGGACCAGGCACGGTCCTGCTCGTAGCGGGTGCGTGTTCCGGTCTTGAGGTTGGCGCTCATGCCCTGGGTCTGGAAGCGGTAGTCGACCTGTCCGGTGAACTTGTCGGTGCCTGACTTGCTGACGGAGTCGACCGAGAGTCCGCCGGAGCGATCGAAGTCAATGGCCCGTGCTCCACCCTTGATCACGGTGACCTGGGCGATGTCGTGGGACGAGGGCTCCGCGGCCAGGGTGCCGAAGAGGGGAAGGGTGACGTTCACGCCGTCGAACTGATAGACATTGTCCTGTCCGCTGCCGCCGGCCGAAGGTCCGCGAACCAGATCCTGGGTGTACTGAATGCCCGGAATGAGCTTCATGAGGTCGCGGTACTCGGTGCCCGTGGGGAGCGAGCTCAACTGAGTCGAGTTGAGTCCGGTGGCCACGGTGGCGGTGTCTTTGTCGATGAAGGACGTGGACGCGGTGACTTCGACCGCCTCGGTGAGCCCACCGACACCGAGCTTCGCGTCGACCGTCGCTTCCTGCGCGAGCCGCACGTACGCCCGCCGGGTCACGATCTGCATCCCCGAGAGATTGAAGGTGACCGTGTACTCGCCGGGGGGCAGAGCCGGCAGGCGATAGTCGCCGTTGCTTCCGCTGGTGGTGGCGCGAGGCCCAGGGAGGACATTAGACCGCGCCTCTATCGTGACGCCCGGAAGAACGCCGCCGCTCGTGTCCGTCACTTTGCCTGAGATCGCACCCGTCTGCTGAGCGAACAGCGGAGCGGAAAGGGCCACCAGGGCTAAAGAAGTAAAAATTCGCCAAGTACTGGGAAACTTCATTCGAACCTCCTCGAAAATTGTCGGAATCTTTGATGGGTCTCTCGGCCCGAGACCGCTGAATAGGGCTATGGGAGGAGGCTACCACGGCAGGCCTTGGGCCAATATCCACGCGGACTTATCGCGGTCCGCTGAGGGCTCTCAGGAGTTCGAGGGCCTTCGCGTTCTGCGGTTCGAGTTTTAGTACGCCCAGGGTTTCGGTTTTCGATTCGTCGAGACGGCCGAGGTTGGCGAGGGTCATGGCCAGATTCATCCGAACGCGGGTCTTCGAAGCGTCGAGGATCAGCGATTCTCGGAAAGCCGAGACGGCCCCGTCACCATTCGCGGAGAGGGCCAGGGCTTCCCCGTAGCGTCCAAGAAGAGAGGCGGTCCGCGGCAGACCGGTGCGCAGCGCGGCCTCGAAAAATTTCGCGGCCGAGAAGGGATCGCCCGAAACCAGGAAATATTCGGCGATCGCTAGTCGCTCTTCCTTGATCAGCGCGCCCTCGACCTGGGCAAGGAGTGCGGTGGCGGGGCCGATCCGACCCTCGCGGAGATAGGCGCGACCGATGCGGAGCCTCAAGCCGCTTACGTCCCTGGACCGGGCCTGGGCGACGATCATCGACGCGCGAGCCTCATCGATCGTGCCCGCCACGATCAGCGACTCGATGTGGCTGATCTCCGCTTCCGAGGTAGGGCGGTTCACATAGGACTGGTAGCCCGCGAAACCAAGTGTGCCGATCACGATCGTTCCCAGAAGGATCCACCGGAGCCCCCTTTGGCCCCCGGGTGGGGGGGGGTCGGCGGGCGTCTTCGTGATACGCTCGTCGGGCTTCAAGCTGCCCATCCTACAGGGCCCGAAGGGTCCAATCGTACGCGCGGAGAGATGCCGGAGTGGCTGAACGGGCCAGGTTGCTAACCTGTTGTGCGGGGTTTCCTGCACCGGGGGTTCGAATCCCCCTCTCTCCGCCACGCTCTTGGAGGGCGAAGCCCTCCAAAGCGTGTCGAGAGAGGGAGCGTCGGCGCCTTACTGCGTGCGGCGTCGAATCCCCCTTCGGTGGCATTAGAGGGCGACGCCCTCTAATGCCCAAGGGACCGGGAATGACGGGGAATGACCGGGATTCTTCGCTGGCGCTCAGTCTCGTTCGAATCCTAGAAGAAGCTGTCGGGTTCAGGGCGGCCACCAGGCCCGCCCCCTACATTCCCGGACGAGATGCAAAGACATCGAACCGTGGGGGGATCACCACGTGCGGTTCGGGACTCGGGACCCTTCATGACGGCGGTGAATGGTAGGGGGCACCCCCTGAATCGTCCGCGGTTGGATGGCCGCGGCCCTCGTGGTTGCCCTGTCCGGCACGCGAGCCCTGCGCCGAAAGGTCCGAGGGCCTACACGCCTTCGAAGAAATGGACTTCGCCGCTGTCCAGCGAGTACTCGGCGCCGACGAC
>CAZFQH010000254.1:0-1825 GCA_964520805.1 uncultured Acidobacteriota bacterium
AGCCCACCGTGCGATCTTCTTTCTGGGAAAACGCCCCACAGCCTGATTGCTGTTCCCGGGGGTTTGATCCTCGCCGATATTGTATCCCCAATCGTCGCATTAAGATGCAGGACCCTGGCAACGAGGAGGAGCGGGACCACGATGAGTGGCGAAATCCGGAGTTTCAGCCTTCTGCAAAGTGAGGGGTTCAGCAGGGCCGCATGGCACAGTCCGAACCTCCTCGGCAGCCTCCTGGGCATCACGGTCCCCGAAGGGAGCGACACGGGCTCGCCCCCTTTTGGGGAGCGCGCGGCGCGAACGCAAGCAGCGCTACGGTCGGGAGTCTTCGGACCGATACAATGGGAGCATGATGGTGACCGCTTTCGTGTCCGCAATGCTGCTGCAGGGAGCCGTGCAGATGATGCCGTCGCTGATGCCCTCCCAGCATTTCGACGTGACGGGTGCCTACGAAGCGCCCGCGAAGAAAGGGGCGGCCGGACACCTGGTCTTCGAGTTCCGGCAGAAGGACCCTGACGTTCACATCAACGAGGAGCCGGCGCCGCGCATCAAGTTCGCCGCGGGCGCCACTCTCCTCGCACCTCCTCCGCCTAAGAGTTCGGGGGTCATTCCGGACCCCGCGACCGTAAAGTATCTGGACCTCGCGAAGCCCGTGCGTTTCTCCGTCACCGCCACTCCCGATGCCGCCAAGGGACTGAGCCGGGTCAAGACGACACTCTCTTACTTCTACTGCTCGAAGCGTGAGAACTGGTGCCGCAAAGGCACGGCGGATTTCGATCTTCCCGTCGTCGTTCAGTAGCCCCGCTCTTCACTACGCGCGAGCAGGCGCGCTTCCAAACCCAATAGGCCGCCATGATTCTCGCTTTCCAAAAGGACCTCACCGACCGCATCCGGCAAACCGTGTCGGAGGCCTTCGGCGTGACCCTGGGAGAAATCCTGGTCCAGACCACTCCGAAGCTTGATCTCGGCGACATGGCCCTGCCTCTCGCCTTCGACCTTGCCAGGAAGATCGGACGCAAGCCCCGCGAAATCGCCCTCGAACTGGCTCCGAAACTGGCGGGCGTCGACGGCATCGCGCGGGCGGAGGTGGCGGGCGGAGGTTTCATCAACCTCTTTCTCGACCGAAGGGCGTTCACCACGAAGCTCGCCGCCTTCCTCAAGACACCGCCCGCCCCGGAGCATCGCCCCGGCCGGGTCATCGTCGAACACACTTCGATCAATCCCAACAAGGCCGCTCACATCGGCCATGTGCGCAACTCCATCCTCGGCGACACCTTCGTCCGTCTGCTGCAGGCGCGCGGCCACGAGGTTCTCACTCAGAACTACATCGACGACACCGGCGTACAGGTGGCGGATGTCATCGTGGGCTTCGAACAGCTCGAGAAGAAATCACTGGCCGAGGTCCAAAACCTGCCCGGCCGGTTTGATTACTACTGCTGGGACCTGTACGCGAAGGTCTTCGAGTGGTACGGCGAGGACAAAGAGCGCAAGGCCCTGCAGGGCGCGACCCTTCACGCCATCGAGAAACACGAAGGCTCGACCGCCAAGCTTGGCGAACACGTGGCCTCGCGCATCGTACGCGCTCATATCGCCACCATGGCCCGGCTCGACATCGGCTACGACCTCCTCGTCCGCGAGTCCGACATCCTCCGTCAACATTTCTGGGCCAAGGCCTTCGACCTGCTGAAGGAGACAAAGGCCATCGAGTTCGAGACCGAAGGCAAAGCCGCCGGGTGCTGGGTTCTCAACATGGGAGGGTTTCTTGAGCCGAGGGGGTCCGTGTCCGGGCCCCCTCGGGCACAAGATGAGGCGGAAGCGCTTTCGGCGT
>CAZFQH010000254.1:1925-6381 GCA_964520805.1 uncultured Acidobacteriota bacterium
AGGGCAACTCGGTTGACCGAGCGGGCACTCATGAAGGCACGCCGGAAGCGGTTCCTGGGGGGAGCCCGAGGGGCCCCGGGTCCGTGTCCGGGCCCCCTCGGGCACAAGATGAGGCGGAAGCGCTTTCGGCGTCTCCAGCGGCCGCGCAGGGCAACTCGGTTGACCGAGCGGGCACTCATGAAGGCACGCCGGAAGCGGTTCCCGGGGGGAGCCCGAGGGGGGCCGGGTCCGTGTCCGGGCCCCCTCGGACACATGACGACGAGAGCAAAATCATTGTGCGCTCGAACAGCACCGTCACTTACACCGGCAAGGACATCGCCTACCAGCTCTGGAAACTCGGCAAACTGGGCCTCGACTTCCGCTACCGGCGTCACGAGGACACGACGCGCGCAAGGCCGCTTTGGTCGTCGACGAGTGGCCCCGCTGATGAAGGCGCCCCCGCATTCGGCACGGGCGCGGCTCTCGTCTTCAACGTCATCGACGTCGGCCAGAGCTACCCCCAGCGTGTCGTGAAAGCTGGAGTGTCGGCGGTGGCCGGACCGGAGCCCGCGGATGGGACGAGACACCTCGCTTACGAGAAGGTCGTGCTCTCCAAGGCCACTGCGAAAGAGCTGGGCTACGAGGTCGATGAAGACGCGGACGTGGTCAAGGTCTCGGGCCGTCGTGGCCTGGGGGTGAAGGCCGACGACCTGATCGATG
Organism: uncultured Acidobacteriota bacterium; assembly: GCA_964520805.1. Classification (GTDB taxonomy): domain Bacteria; phylum Acidobacteriota; class Vicinamibacteria; order Fen-336; family JAGNNV01; genus JAGNNV01. The sequence goes on from CAZFQH010000254.1 coordinate 2,625, forward strand.
CCCTTGAGGCCAAAGCCTCAAAAGAGATCGCCACCCGTGATCCCGAGCGATCGGTTGAGGAGCGCACCCAGGCCGCTCACGACATCGCGGTGGGCGCGCTCCGCTATTTCATGCTGCGCTTCTCGCGCAATCGCATCATCACCTTCGATATGGAGGAAGCCCTCGCCTTCACCGGCGAGACCGGCCCCTACATCCAGAACAGCGTGGTTCGCGCGCGCAGCATCCTGGGCAAGGTCGCGGCCGAAGGTCATGACGTGCCCGCGCTGCTGAAGCGCGCTCTGGACCCTGACCTGCTCGCAACCTTCTTCGCCACCGAAGAAGGTTCCTCGGCGTGGTCGCTGTTCCTCGCCATGTCGCGCACCGAGGAGGCTATCGAAACCGCGGTCCGCACCGAAGAGCCGAGTGTCATGACCCGTCACGCGTTCCAGATCGCCCAGGCGTTCCACGGCTACTACCAGAATCCCTCCCACAGCGTGGTGCGGGCGGAGACGGAAGACCTGCGCGCGGTTCGCCTTCTGGTCGTCGATATGTTCGTGCGCCACACCACCGACATCGGGCGCCTCCTCGGTATTCCCGTGCCGGAGCGCATGTGACCGAAAGACGGCCCCGCATCGCTATCACCGCCGGCAGCAACCCGAGCACGGTGAACCACGCCTGGCTTCGTTTCGACTACCTGCACGCGGTCTCCAAGGCTCGCGGGTTGCCGAGCATCATCGCCTCCGGCTTCACCAATCCGCTCGACGAGGCCGAGCAGCTGGCGGGCGAGATTCTCGACGGCTGCGATGGCCTGCTGCTTTCGGGCGGCACCGATGTCGATCCCAAGATCTTTGGCGAGGTCCCGCACACCGCACTCGGGCGGGTGGATGGCCCGCGGGACCCCTTCGAAATCACGCTGACCCGCGAAGCGGTGCGGCGCGACCTGCCGGTGCTTGGAATCTGCCGGGGCTTGCAGGTTCTGAATGTCGCCATGGGCGGGACCCTCATCCAGGACATCCCGTCCGATGTCGAAGGAGCCGCGAACCATGAAGCCGGAGAGGACCGGCTCCTGATCGCGCACGATGTGGTGATCGAGCCCGCATCACGGCTCGCGCAACTTCTATCCACAACCCGCGTGGGCGTGAACTCCTTCCACCATCAGGCCGCCAAGAGCCTCGGCCAGGGCCTGTCCATAAGCGCCACTTCACCCGACGACGGTCTGGTCGAAGGCCTGGAGATGCCGGATCGAAACTTCGTGGTGGCCGTGCAGTGGCATCCCGAGAACTTCTGGCGGACCTCCGCCGCCTTCGACGGCCTGTTCGCGGGTTTCGTCGAGGCGGCCCGCGAGAGGGCTCGCTCGCGTCCCCGTTCATGAACGGCCGGGGCTGGTGGCTCGCCGCCGCGATCCTCGCAGGCCTTCCTGTGCAGGCTGCGGCCACGGCGGGTCCGGGAGCCGGCGGGGCCTCCTCGCTCAAATGGGAAAAAGACTTCAAATCCGCCAAGGCTCGCGCCCGCGCCGAAGGCCGGATCATCATGGTCGACTTCTGGGCCGCGTGGTGCGGGTTCTGCGAGAAGCTCGACAAGACCACGTATGCGGACGAGAACGTCGTCTCCCGGCTCACAAAAACCGCATTGGCGGTGAAGGTCAACACGGAAGGCCGTCCGGACGAACTGGAGCTGGCTGATGAACATGGTGTCGAGGGCCTGCCCACCATCGGCTTCTTCACCCCGGAGGGCCGCGCGGTCGCGCGAATCGAGGGCTACGTCGACGCGAATGCGTTTCTCAAGCTCCTCACCACGGCCGAGGCGGAGGGGGTCTTCATGCTCGCCTGGGAAAAGACCTTGCGCAGCGATCCCTCAAACTTCGAGGCGCTTTACGGCCTTGGGTCGAAGATGTACGAGCTCAATTATCACGAAGACGCCCGGCCTCTGCTCGAAAAGGCGCGACGTAACGACCAGGGAACCCTGCGTCAGCGAAAACGACTGCGCATGATGCTGGCCCTGATTGTCGAGGGTCAGTCGGGCCTCGTCGAGTCCGAGGCGATGTTGCGGGAAGGGCTCGCTCTTCCCAAAGAGGCCGATCTCGATCCCCGCCTCAGCCTTCTGCTCTCCCGCTGCCTGGCCAGCCGAGGTAAGCGAACGGAAGCGAAGAACGAGCTCACGAAGCTGATCGCCGCCTATCCATCTCACGCGGTCACGAGTCTGGCGAAAAAAACCCTCGAGGGCTTGAAGTAGCGGCGGTTTGCGAGGCTCCGGTTGGGCCTACAATCGCGGACATGAAGCCACGATTCTTCGCCCTCGCTGCCCTGGTCAGCGCCTCGACACTCGGGCTCACCGCCCAGAAGCCCGCCCGTCCCGCGGTACCCGTGCCCAAACCCTTCACCGTGGTCGAGGCCACGATTCCGCAGATGCGCCTCGCCATGGAGCAGAAGCGCACCACATCGCGCGAGATCGTGCTTCAGTACCTCACGCGCATCGCGATGCACGAGGACAGGCTCAACGCGGCGATTTCGGTGAATCCGAAGGCGCTTCAAGAAGCCGACGAACGCGACCGCGAGCGGGCGGGCGGAAGGGTGCGTGGACCGCTGCATGGCATTCCCGTAGCCCTCAAGGACATCATCCACACCACGGACATGCCCACCACCGGAGGGGCTCTGGTTTTCGATGGTTTCACCCCGGGCTATGAAGCGACCCTCACGAAGAACCTGCGTGATTCCGGCGCCATCATCATTGCCAAAACCGGCCTCACCGAACTCGCCAACTGGGTCGCTTCAGGAATGCCCGCGAACTACAACGCGCTCACGGGCTACGGCATGAACCCTTACGACCCGCGACGCGATCCGCGCGAAGCGAACTTCGATGGCCGGCCCGTTCTCAGCACCGGCGGCTCCAGTTCCGGTGTGGGCACGGCCGCGAACCTCTGGGCCGCGAACGTGGGCACCGAGACCTCGGGCTCGATCCTGAGCCCGGCCAACCAGAACATGCTGGCCGCGATCAAGCCTACGGTGGGGCGGATCAGCCGCTACGGCATCATTCCGATTACCGCCGACCAGGACACCGCGGGACCGATGGGCCGAACCGTTACCGATGTCGCGGTCCTGATGGGCGCGCTCGAGAGTGAGAGCCCCGATGTGAGCGACGCGGCCACAAAAGCCTGCACAAAGCCGCCGGGCCGCGACTACACGAAGTTCCTGAACCCCGCGGGCCTGAAGGGCGCACGCATCGGCATCCCCCGCGCCAACTTCTACGACCCAACTCCGGTTCCCGGCCGGCCCGACCCGCGTGGCGGCCTCAATCCCGAACAGTCGAAGATCATGGCCGAGGCCATCGAGATCCTGAAGCAGCAGGGTGCGGTGATCGTGGACCCCGCGGACCTCCCGAGCATCGTAGCCAAGGACGCCGCGAACAGCTTCCTCACCTGGGGCGTGTGCGGCGGCCTGGAGAACGGCAAGGGCCAGGACGCCGAATGTTCGGTGGTTCTGAAGTACGGAATGAAGCGCGACTTCAACGCCTGGCTCAAGACGCTGGGCGATAAGGCTCCGGTCAAGACTCTCACCGAGCTTCGCCAGTGGAACGTGGCCCATCAGAAAGCGGGGGCCATCAAGTACGGCCAGGCTCAGCTGGACATCTCCGATGAGATGGACGTTGAGATGGATCGCGCGCGGTATCAGGCGGACCGGGCGAAGGACGTACGCCTCTCCGCGACCGAGGGAATCGACGCGGCCATAAAGCAGCACAATCTGGACGCGCTCCTGTTCCCCGGCCCGTCCTCCGCCGCGAT
>CAZFQH010000255.1:0-6373 GCA_964520805.1 uncultured Acidobacteriota bacterium
GGATGGCGGTGAAACCTGGGCCCTCATGAGCACGGCCTCGGTGGTCGCGGGCCGGCCTTTTTACTACTCGCGTCTGGTCGCCGACCCCTTGAATCCGAACCGGATCTACAAGATGAGCACGGTCGCGGCCACGTCCGACGACGGCGGCAAGACGTGGAGCTCCCTGGGCGGCAACTTTCACTCCGACGTTCACGCCTTGTGGGTCAATCCGAAGAACACGGATGAACTCTTGATGGGCTCAGATGGCGGGGCCTACCACTCGTGGGATCGTGGAAACAGCTGGCTCTTCGTGGAGAACCTGCCTCTCTCACAGTTCTACCACGTGGCGGTGGACTCCGAGTTTCCTTTCAACGTCTACGGTGGTTTGCAGGACAACAACACCTGGTGGGGCCCGTCACGGGCCAGCGGCCCCATTGGAAATCGGGACTGGCGCTCGATCAGCGGCGGGGACGGCTTCTGGGCATTCCCCGATCCTCTCGATGAAGATCTCGTCTACAGCGAGTACCAGGGCGGCAACGTTTTCCGCACCAGCCGAAAGACCGGAGAGCAGAAAGACATCAAGCCTTCTCCGGTTCTGGGCGACCCCAAGTACCGCTTTAACTGGAACACGCCTCTTCATCTATCTCCCACTCAAAAGGGGGTTCTCTACATCGGGGCGCAGTTCCTTTTCAGGTCGGCCGACCGGGGAGAGAGCTGGCAGAAGATCTCGCCTGACCTCACCACCAACGACCCGAAGCGGCAGCGCCAGTACGAATCCGGCGGCCTCACCCGTGACAACTCCACGGCCGAAAACAACACCACGATCTTTGCGATCAGCGAGTCCCCCAAAAACAGCTCGGTGATCTGGGTCGGCACCGACGACGGCCACGTCCAGGTGACGCGAGACGGCGGCAAGACCTGGACGAACGTCTCCGCCAACACCGGCGTTCCCCAGGGCACGTGGGTGTCCAGGGTCGAGGCTTCGCCTCACGATGAAGCGACCGCTTTCGCCACTTTCGATGGACACATGACCGGCGACATGAACACCTACGTTGCGAAGACCACCGACTTCGGGAAGACCTGGGTCTCTCTTTCAACCCCGGACACCCAGGGCTTCGCTCATGTGGTCAAACAGGACACGGTGAATCCGAATCTCCTGTTCCTGGGAACGGAAAAGGGCCTCTTTCTCACCATTGATGGCGGGAAACAGTGGGCGCAGTTCACGAGTGGTCTGCCCATGACGCCGGTCCGGGATCTCGTGGTCCATCCGCGCGACCACGACCTCGTTCTCGCCACCCACGGCCGCGGGATCTATGTGATCGACGACATTACGTCGCTGCGCGCGCTCACCGCCGAAGTTCTCAACTCCGATTTCGCGTTCCTGCCCACGCGTCCCGCGCAGCTCCTTATCGAAGGCGGAGGATTCGGTGGTCTTCCCTGGCAGGGCGACCATGAGTTCGCGGGGAGAAGCCCCGACGGCGGGGCTTCCATCGTCTTCTACTCGAAGCGGCGGCACGTGGTCGGTGATTTCAGGTTCGAGGTTCGAGATACGGCGGGGAAGCTTTTGGCCACGATCCCGGCGTCAAAGCGTCGCGGGATGAATCGGGTCTACTGGTCGACTCGCGAACAGGCTCCTCGGTTCGCGGCGGGGGCCGGGGTTATTCCAAGTCTCGGCGCCTTCTTCGGAGCTCGGGCCACCCCCGGTCGTTATGAGGTCACGGCGGTCAAGAACAAAGATACGCACAAGAGTCACGTCACGTTAGTGGCCGATCCTCGAGTGAACTACACTGCGGCCGATCAGACGCTGCAAGCGGAGACCGTGTCGAAACTCTTCGCTCTCGTGGAGCGACTCACCTGGCTCGTCGAATCGCTCGCCGACCTTCGGAAACAGGCGATCGACCGACAGTCGAAACTTGGTCTCCCCCTTGGTGCCAGGGACGCGACACTCTCGAAGAGGGTGACCATCTTTGCCGACGGTCTTGAGGCGCACCGCGTGAGCCTGGTGGCACAGCAGGAGGGCGAAGGAATCTCCGGCGAAGAAAAACTCCGCGAGGAACTCGGCATGCTCTATGGAAACGTCAACGCCTACAACGGCCGCCCCACGAAATCCCAGATCGATCGTATGACCGCCCTTTCCCGGGACCTTGACGCGGCCTGGGCCAGATTCAACGGCGCGTCGAAAGAACTCACCGCCCTGAACGCTGAGTTCACGAAGCGGAAACTGGACCCCATCCAGCCCATGACCGAAGAGGTCTGGCGCAAGAAATAGTGCGTGGATCCCTCCTGATTGGCCCCGCTCGGTCTTTGCCAGTGGCCGCGAATAGACTCACCGGCCACCCATGAAGTCCTCGCGGAATACCAAACCGGAGCCCACCGAAGTGTCGGTTGGGGATGTGGTCATCGGCGGTCAGCAGACCGTGGTGATCGCCGGGCCGTGCGCGGTCGAAAGTCACGACCATCTGATCCGCATCGCTCGATCGGTAAAAGCGTCGGGCGCGCACCTGCTGCGGGGTGGCGCTTTCAAGCCACGTACCTCCCCCTACTCTTTCCAGGGTCATGGCGACGAAGCCCTCAAGTGGCTGGGAGAGGCACGGGCGATGACCGGCCTCAAGATCGTGAGCGAGGTCATGGACGTACGCAAAGTCGAGTCGATGGCCCGGGTGGTGGACTGTCTTCAGGTGGGCACCAGGAACATGCAGAACTTCGATCTGCTTCGCGAGTTGGGCCGGGTTCCAAACCCCATCCTCCTGAAGAGAGGGATGTCGGCCACCATCGAAGAATGGCTGCTCGCCGCGGAATACATCCTGGCCGAGGGCAACCCCAACGTGATTCTGTGTGAGCGGGGGATCCGCACGTTCGAGAGCGCGACAAGAAACACTCTCGATCTCTCCGCGATTCCGGTCGTGCGGTCTTTGTCCCATCTGCCCATCGCCATCGATCCGTCGCACGGCACGGGAAGGCGGGACGGTGTGGCACCGATGACCAAAGCGGCGATTGCGGCCGGCGCCGACGCGGTCATGATCGAGGTCCACGACGACCCCGAACGCGCGCTGTCGGATGGTGCCCAGAGCCTGTCCCTCGAGGCTTTCGAGACCCTCATGAAGGACGCGAGCCGGATCGCCGACGCATGCGCCCGCCCGTTTGAAGGCCAGCGCGTGGTGGCTTTCAAGAGTCGCGGTTTGAATTGAACAAACACTTGACACGCGCGCACTTGGGCCCGTACTCTCGACCCTCGATGTCCCACCAGACCCTTCTGAGCCGAACCATCCTGCCAAGCGACGTGTCGTCGCTCGCGTTGGTTATTGGTCTCATTCTTATCGTCCTTACGGGCGGGGGTCCCGTCTAGCGAGGTAAAAACCTCAGCGAAGACGAACAGACCCCCGAGGGAAACCTCGGGGGTTTTTGTTTTTCACCATGAAAGAGAACGCGATGACCATGACCACCACGAACCAGAACGAACAAACATCGGAGCCCGTCGACCCGAGGGTCCCAACCTATGAGGCGGAATCTGTCGACCAGGAACCGGAAGCTTCAAGGGCGGCCCAGGACTTTCGCGAAACCGTCGAGGGTGGCTATGGCTGGGGCGTTTAGAGCTAAAACGCGGGTGAATCTTCAGTCCACCGACCACGGCCACTTTAAGGTTCGACGTAGGCGTCAGCCTCGATTTCGATGACGTTCGCCGGATCAAAGAGCGTCGATCAGGGCCTTCGCCATGTCCGTCGTGGCAGCGGAACCGCCGAGGTCAGGGGTTCGCACCTTGCCTTCAAGCGTCACCTTTTCGATCGCCTGGATCACCCTCGCCGCCGCTTTTGTTTCGCCAAGGTGGTCGAGCATCATCGCCCCCGCCCAGACCGCACCAATCGGATTGGCGATTCCCTTGCCCGCGATATCGGGGGCCGAGCCGTGGATGGGCTCGAACATCGAGGGATGTTTCCGGGTCGGGTTGAGATTTCCGGAAGGCGCTGTGCCCAAAGACCCGGAGATAGCGGCGCCAAGGTCGGTGAGGATGTCGCCGAAAAGATTGCTCGCGACGATGACGTCTATGGTGTCAGGCTGAGTGACCATACGGGCGGCGAGGGCGTCCACGTGATATCTGCGGAGGGTGACGTCCGGGAACTGCCCGGAGACTTCCTCGACCACTTCGTCCCACAAGACCATGGAGTGTCGCAACGCGTTCGACTTGGTGGCCGAGGCGAGAAGCTTTCGGGGCCGTTTTCGTGCGACCTCGAAGGCGTAGCGCGCCACTCGTTCGATGCCTGAGCGCGTGAAGGTGGCAACTTCGTTCGCCATCTCTCCGGCTCGCCCGCGGTGCACGAACCCCCCGACCCCCGAGTACTCCCCTTCCGTGTTCTCCCGCACGCACACCATATCGATATCCGCGCTGCCTCGGCCCGACAGAGGCGAGAGAAGTCCGGGCAGCAGACGCATGGGCCGCAGGTTTACGTACTGATCGAATTTCTGACGGATCGGCAGTATCAGTTCCCACACCGTGATGTGGTCGGGGACTTCCCTGGACCCGACGGCCCCGAAGTAGATGGCGTCGAAGGACTGCAAGGATTCGATGCCGCCTTCCTTCATCATGCGGCCGTGCTGCTGGTAGAACTCCGAGCCCCAGGGAAAGCGAATGGTGTTGAGCTGATAACCCTCGTCTTTCTCGATGGCTTCGAGAACGCTCAGGCCGGCCTCCAGAACCTCGGGACCGATCCCGTCTCCGGGAATGGCGGCGATCTTGTGGGTTCTCATGCTTCGAACGCCGGCAGGGAGATGCTCCAGAGCTTCTTGCCGGTCAGGTCGTGCAGGCTCACTGTCAGCTCTCTGGTACGCCCGTCGATCGTGCCCTTGCCGAAGAACTGAAGCCCCGCGGACGGCGGTTGATTGGGCCGCATCCCGCGCGGAATTGAAAGAAAGCGTACCGAGGGACCGAAGGTGCGATCCAGAGTGTTTGGTCCGAACGTGCCCGCGTGCAGAGGGCCGGCCACGAACTCCCAGAACGGGTTGAAGTCCGTGAAAGCCGCATCTTCGGGCGAATAACGATGGGCGGCCGCGTAGTGAACGTCGCCGGTGATCCACGCGATGTTGGAGATCCCCTCCTTCTTGATGAAGGCGAGAAGGTCGGCGATTTCCATCTCTCGCCCGCTGGGTCCGTCCGGGTCATCGTTGGCCGCACCCTCGTACCGACCGGGGCCGTCTCCGACCACGAGGCCGATGGGCATATCGGAGGCGATCACCTTCCAGACCGCGCGCGAGGCCTTGAGTGATTTCTTCAAACTGGAGATCTGATTGGGGCCGAGGAGCGCACTTCCCGCACCCGGCTTGGTATCGCGATTGGCGCCGTTGGGACCGCGGTAGGAGCGCATGTCCAGGGCGAATACTTCGAGCAGCGGTCCGAGCGAGAGAGTGCGATCGATCCGCGCCGTCGTGGGTTCGAGGCCGCGGATCGGTGTGAATTCAAAGAAAGCACGCCGCGCCCGGGAAGCAAGAACGTCGACTCGCGACTCCAGGGCGTAGCGGGGATCCTCGAGGATCTGGCCGGGGTACCAGTTGTTCCGCACCTCGTGGTCGTCCCAGAGGAAGAACTGAGCGGTCTGGGCGTTGAAGCGACGGAAGTTTTCGTCGAGCAGGTTGTACTCCCACTGCCCGCGGAACTCGTCCAGGGTCTCGGCGACTTTCGACTTGGCTTCGGTGGTCAGGTTACGAAACGTGGTGCCGTCTCCGGCCTTCATCTCCCGGGCGATGGGCTGATCGGCGTAGACCGTGTCGCCCACGTGAATGAAGACATCGGCCTCCGCTCGGGCCAGCGTGTCGTACATCTTGAGGCCGCCCATGGCGACGTTGATACCGTAGCCCTGACCCACGGTGTCGGCACCCCAGGTAAAGCTCACATCGCGTCCGTCGGCGGGAGGCGTCTTGAACCGGCCCGTGACCGGTTCGCCGAACACGCGGGCATCCGCGAGGTCGCGAAAGCGGACGCGGTAGAAGATGGTTTCGCCCGCCGGCAAACGCTGGAGATCGGCCTTGGCGCAAAGCCCCGTGCTTCTAAGGGCGAAAGCATTGCCGATGATGGTCGAGTTCTCGAACTTCTCGTTGGTGGCCCACTCGACTTCCATCTCGCCCGGCTGGCTGGCCCTTGACCAGATGATGGCTCGCCCGTCGCTGACGTCGCCCGCCTGTACCCCCGACACGATCCGAGGGGCGGTCGCCTGAGACCGCACGATCGCCGGGAAGCCGAGTACGGTAGCGCCCACCGAAGCCCGGCCCAAAAAATCTCGTCGTTTCATAAACGAAGATCTTAATTTGAGTTGGGGGTGCTGCGCCCGAAAGGGCGGCCACAAGGGCCGCCCCTACAGGAAGCAGAAGGCCCGAGGCCTGGGGGGGGCGATTTAAGCGTCATGAT
>CAZFQH010000256.1:0-6365 GCA_964520805.1 uncultured Acidobacteriota bacterium
GTCCCAGGCATAGGCGATGGCGTCTTTCTTGAAGTAGTCGCCGAACGAGAAGTTCCCGAGCATCTCGAAAAAAGTGTGATGCCGCGCGGTGAGGCCCACGTTCTCGAGATCATTGTGTTTGCCGCCGGCGCGCACGCACTTCTGCGATGAGGCGGCCCGCTTGTAGCCCCTGGTTTCACGACCCAGGAAGACATCCTTGAACTGATTCATCCCCGCGTTGGCGAAGAGAAGGGTCGGATCGTTCTGGGGGATCAGGGGCGAACTGCGGACCACTTCGTGCTGTCTCTCCTCGAAAAAGTTGAGAAAAGACGACCGAATATCGTCCGCGGTCAGGCTACTCGTCTGCGTCATGGCCGGTATTTTCGACCATAAGTGCGTTTTCCGCGATGCGCAGGGCTTTCCTAGCCTCGGAAAGGGCGAACCCTCGGCCGAGGAGAGAGCGGACGACCTTGACCCGCTTCTCGCGTTGGGTTTCGCCTTTGGCCCGCGAAAGCAGGCGGATGGCGAAGCGGATGAGGTTTTGTTCGCCCTCTGCCGAGTCGGCGAAGGCCTCTTTCGTCGCGACCTGCGCCTCCTCTTTGGATACCCCCTTGAGACGTAGAGCCGCCACGACCCGCAGCGGCCCTCGCTTTCCCGATCGCGCGTTGATCTTTGCGACCATGGAGGCAAGCCGGGCGTCGTTGACCAGGCCCTCGCGTTTGGCCCGGCCCAGGGCCGCGGCCGTCGCTTCCTCCGAGTAGCCCTTCCGGGCCAGGGCCCGTTGCAATTCCTTCTCCGTGTGATCCCTCCGGCCCAGCTTGGCCAGAATCAGGGCGAAGGCGTTCCGGCTCTGGGTCTGGAGGTCGGTTGCGTCGGTCTGTGAATCCCTACTCAAGATCGGGCATCGAGCCCATGCCGCCGCTCCGGCTGCCGGTGTCGACGCCGGAGAGCATCATGCGGAATTCGTCGGGGTTGGTGCAGCGTCTTGCCGCTTCCTCGCGGGTGATGAGACCCTTCTGGCAAAGATCGAAGAGAGCCTGGTCGAAGGTCTGCATGCCTTCGGTGGTGCCTTGGGCGATGGCGCCGGCGATGAGCCGCGTCTTTTCCTCGTTGACGATGCAGTCCCGGATGAACGGGGTGGAGACCATGACTTCCACCGCGGGAACGCGAGTCTGGCCGTCGGCCTTCGGCACCAACCGGAGCGAGACCACCGCGCGAAGCACCGAGGCGAGCTGTCGTCGGATCTGTTTCTGCTGATGAGGAGGACACACGGAGACGATGCGGTTGATCGTCTCCGTGGCGTCGAGGGTGTGCAGGGATGAAAGGACGAGGTGGCCGGTTTCGGCCGCGGTCACCGCGGTTTCGATGGTCTCGTAGTCGCGCATTTCTCCAACCAGGATGACGTCCGGATCCTGCCGCAAAGCGGCGCGGATGGCCCCCGCGAAGTTCAGGGCATCGACCTCGATCTCGCGCTGGTTCACGATCGAACGCTTATCGCGGTGGAGGAATTCGATCGGATCCTCGACGGTGACGATGTGGGAGGTCTTTTCCGAGTTGATGTAGTCGATCAGGGCGGCGAGAGTGGTCGATTTTCCCGAGCCGGTAGCACCCGTGCAGAGAATCAGGCCCCGCTGTTCATCCGCGATCCTGGTCAGAGTGGGGGGCAGGAGCAGTTCTCGAATGGTCTGGATCTTGAGGGGGATCAGACGAACGACCAGTCCGACCGTGCCGCGCTGCTGGAAAACGTTGCAGCGGAAACGTCCGAGGCCGGGGACGGAGTAGGCGACGTCGACGTCGAAACTGTCCTTGAACTTCTGCTTTTGCCGGTTGTTCATGACCGAGAAGGCCATGTTCAAGGTGTCTTCGGTTTGCAGGCGGCGATGGTCCACCACGGCGGTCAGTTCGCCGTTCACACGAAGGACGGGGTGCGATCCGACCTTGAGGTGAAGGTCGGAGGCCCGCTTCTCGATCGCGAGCTTCAGTAGATCGTTGATGAGCATGCTTATGGGAACTCCTGTCTTGAGGATAGTCTTTTTTTGGCGTCTCGCTTCACGCCTCGCGTTTGTGGTATTCACCCCCCATGAGGATCATCGCGGGCGAGGGTCACGGCCGGAAACTCAAGGTTCCGAAGGGCGGCGAGACCAGATCCACCGCCTCGAGGGTCAAGCAAACCTACTTCGACATCATGCGGCCCGCCATCGAAGGTGCCACTTTTCTCGACGCATGTGCCGGCTCGGGGGCCCTCGGCATTGAGGCGGTCTCCCGCGGAGCCGCGCACTCCACTCTGATCGATCGTTCACACGCTGCGGTGGCGAGCGCCCTGCAGAACATTCGGGTTCTGGGCGAGAAAAGCCGTCTCATCGAAGTCCTTCAGGGGGACCTTCTTCGAACCTTGAGGAAACTGCGAAGTGAAGGCCGGACTTTCGACGTGGTCTACCTCGACCCGCCCTACGAAGAGGGGCCCTATGAGGCGGCTCTGGAACTGCTGGCCGAGGGTCTGGTCAGTCCACGCGGATACGTGACCGCCGAGCACTTCAAGAAGCGGGCCCTTCCCGAAGCTATTCTCACCCTGGTGCGGATCCGCGAAGTGAAGGTTTCGGACCACCGGTTGACCATCTACAGGAACGAGGTGCCGTCGTGAGTGAGAAGGTGCGTAAGCGGATCGCGGTGGTTCCGGGGTCGTTCGATCCGGTGACGCTCGGGCATGTCGACCTCGTAAGCCGGGCTTCTCGTTTGTTTGACGAGGTCGTGGTTGCGGTGCTCGAGAACGCGTCAAAGGACCCGTGGTTCTCGGCCGAAGGCCGCGTCCTGATGATTGAGCGCGAGGTTGTGGCACTTCCGAATGTCCGCGTGGTTCGCTTTGCCGGCCTGCTCGTGGACCTGGTCGAGAAGGAAGGAGCCGATGTGGTGGTGCGCGGGGTGCGGGGTGGCTCCGACCTCGAGTACGAGACGCTCATGGCGCGCATGAATGCCCATCTGCGGCCGGGCCTGGAGACGGTCTTTCTGCCTTCTTCACCGCAACACACCCACATCGCCTCGCGCCTGGTGCGCGAAATCGCGTACCTCGGCGGATCGGTTCAGGGGCTCGTATCGGAGAAGGTCGCGGTCGCGGTGGAAACCCGGGCCGAGGAAAGGCGCGCCGACCGCGCGTTCGCATCGCGAGGGTCCGCCCAATGAAGAAAACCACATTGAAGAAAACCGCATTGAAGAAAGCAAAGAAGCCGGCCGCATTCCACCTCTCGTCGCGGGTGGAGTCCGTGGAAGTTTCGCCGACCGTGGCCGCCGCCGCCCGTGCCACCTTCCTCCGTACCCTGGGCCGGGAGATTCTGGACTTCTCGGTAGGCGAACCTGATCAGGGCACGCCCGAGCGGGTTCGGCAGGCCGCCACGGCGGCGATGAATCGAGGCGAGACGCGCTACGTTCCTTCTCTGGGCGTCCCCGCGCTGCGTCAGGCGGTGGCGGACCGGTACCTGGCCGATGACCATGTTCGCTTCGATCCGACCGAAGTGGCGGTTACGCTCGGCGGGAAGCAGGCCTACGCCCTCGCGTGTGGCGCCATCCTCAATCCAGGGGACGAGATCGTCATTCCGACCCCCTTCTGGCCGACCTTCTCGGAGGCCCCGCGGCTCGTTGGGGGAGTGCCGGTCTTCGCGCCGCTTGACCCCAGCCGCGGATTCGCCTTCGATCCCGACCTCATCCTGAAGAAGGTCCGGCAAAAGACCCGCGCCCTAGTCATCAATTCGCCCTCGAATCCCACCGGTGCGGTGGTGGTCGAGCGCGCACTCATCGACATCGCGAAGGGACTGAAGGCCCGCGCTCCCGAGGCCTTCCTGATCTTCGACGATACCTACGCCCGCCTCCGCTACACCGAGCCGAGTCTCGACATGCTGCCCCGGGTGCGCAGGCTCCTGGGTGATCGATTCATGATCGTGGGCACGGCGTCCAAGACCTACTGTATGACGGGCTGGCGGATCGGTTGGCTGCTGGCTCCTAAGGCGGTCATCCATGGGGTGAGCGCGCTGATCTCCCACGAAACTCAGTGCGCCGCCTCGTTCGCGCAGTTCGGAGCGATCGAGGCCCTGAACGGGCCGCAGGATCAGGTGGTTGAACTCGTGGCCGAGTACCGGGTGCGCCGAGATCTGGTGGTAGAGGCCCTAAACGCCATGCCGGGGATCTCCTGCCAGCGTCCCAGCGGCGCCTTCTACGCGTTCCCCGACGTCCGCAGGCATCTCTCCAAGGCGGTTCCGGACACCCTCACGTTCGCAGCCCGGCTGCTCGACGAGCAGGGTGTGGCGGTGGTGGCGGGCGAGGGCTTCGGCTGCCCGGGCTTCATCCGCCTTTCGTTCGCGAGGTCCCAGGACGAGCTTCGTCGCGGGCTCGTCGCGATCCGCAGGTTCTTGGACTCGCTTCATTTCAAGCCACAGCAGGCGGAGACCGAGTTGCCGATTCTGCGGCGGCGGAAAAAGGCGGCGCGATGACCGCTTTCCAGGACGGGTCGGCGGCGGTCCTTTATCTGAACGACCCCAAGGAGAAGATCTGGGGCCTCGTGGTTTCCGTTTCTGCCGCCGGTGTCGTCATTCGCGGATTGCGGCTCGATTCTTTCGAGGACTGGATGCGCCAGGAGGCGAGGGCCGAAGAGGAGCTGCTCGGTCTCGTTACCAGCTTCTACCCGCTGCCTAGAATCGAGAGGCTCGAGGAGGATCGCTCGGTGGGGTCAGTGGTGAGCTACACGCAGCGCTTTAAGGACGCGGTCGGCCGCACGGTTCACGACGCCCTCGCGAGGCGCGCGGCCGAACGCGAAGGAAAACCTGAAGACAAGCCCGGAGGGATTCTGCACTAGACAACGGCGCTTCGAGCGCCGGGTTTGAGGCTCGGCGCTTCCTAGGTAGGTAAGCAACCGTCCGTGGTCGCGCGGGTCGGTTCGGCCGCCCGATCGGGCGGCCGAACCGCTTCACTTTCGCGCGTAACGACTACTTAACGATGAAGACTTCGACCAGGCCGATACCCTGGAAGGCGCCCTTGCCCTTGACTATGGCGGTGTAGGCGCCGGGGTTCAAAGTTCGGATGATCGACGACTCGAGTGCGCCCGACGGACCATTGCCGGTAGCCTGGATTGCCGCCGCGTCCGCCGACTCGCCCCAGTTGTCGTTCGTGGCGATTGGATTGGGGTTGCCCGCCTGGAAAAGTTCAATTGTCGGGTCCGGCAGGGAGCCCGTGAGATTGAACGGGGCCTGTCCAAGCGTCGGTCCCTTTGCGTTGATCAGCACCCGCTGCGGACCGTCGCCTTGGATGATGAAGCCTCCGATCATGACGTTGTCGCCGGTCAGCACGACTCCGCGGGTCGAGATGTTGAGCAGGGGAACCTCGGGTTTGTCGAGTTCAAACACCTCGACGATGGCAATTCCGGAGGTTTCTCCAACGCCCGTGAGATGAACAGTGTAGGGCACGCCGGGATTCACCGTGGTGAGGATGGCCGCTTCGGCCGGGTCTGAAGGCGCTTGTCCCGAGTTCGTGATTTCAGCGGCGTTGCTCGCGGTCTGCCAGTTGTCATTGAAATCCACCGGCGTCGCTCCGGAAAACAGCCGAAGCGCCGGATTAGCCAGAGCGCCCGGCACTCCGAGGGCGGTCAGGGAAGGACCGCGTCCGCGAATGATCACCTTCTTGGGGCTTCCCGCGCCGACGATGAATCCGCCGATCAGGATGTTGTCTCCGGTGGCCACGAGACCACGGGTGGAGATGTTCACAAGCCTTGGAATGGTTGTGCCCGCCAGTGTCGTCAAGGTAGTGGCTGTGCCATAAGCCGTGCCGAGGGCGTTCGTGGCGTAGGGCTTGAAGGTGTAGCCGGTGGCTGCGCTCAGGCCAGTGGCAGTGGCGGTGAAAATTCCGGTCGTGCCGGTGGCCGTCACTTTACTTACCGCCGTCCCGCCGATGAGGGGGTTACCATTGGTGGCGGTGACCGAGAAAACCACGCCCCGTTCGGTCACGGCTGAACCGCCGTCGGAGGTGACGTCGCCGCCGAGTGTGGCGCCGGTGGCGGTGATGGCAGTGCTCGTGGGACTGCCAACCGTGGGGGCGCTTGCCTGAGTGGCTCCGCCAAGGGCCAGGGTCCACGCCCCGCGACCCAGGGTGCCTGCCGTCACAACTCTATCGGTTGGGTCGTAGTGCAGGTCGAATACGAGGACCTTGGAAAGTCCGATTCCGAGTTTGGCCCAGACCCCCTCGGTTGTCGGGTCCATTTGAAGAACGCCCCCGTAGCCGCCCACCAGCAAAGCCGCGGGTGTGCCCGAAACGAATTCAAGTGTCGCAAACTCGGTGCCGGTGGGGAGGTTCCCGGTGATGTCGCGCCAGGTTCCGCCCGAATTGCTGCTGGCGTAGATCTTCTGGGT
>CAZFQH010000257.1:0-6338 GCA_964520805.1 uncultured Acidobacteriota bacterium
ACCACGCGGTTCGGGAAGTAGGGCACCGAGAAGAGGAAGCGAGACTTGCGCCCTTCGGTAACGGTCACCGTCGACGCGCCGATCTGGCAACGACCTGCTGCGGTGTTGGCGAGGACAGCTTCAAATGAAGGATCATCCTGGAAGGTCAGTGCCGCACTGGCAGACGCAGCGAAGCGGGTCAGAAGATCGGCCTCAAGCCCCGTGGGTGCGCCGCCGGCATCGCGCGTGAAGAAGCCTGCATTCGCGTGCACGCACACGCGGATCGGCTCGGTCTGGGCGCGTCCCGCGGCCGGAGCAAGTACGAGGAGGGCAAGGAGAATATCGTTCCGTTTCATGCCTGAGATCATCAACAGAGCGTAAGCGAAACAAGCGCGATTTGCCAGTCAGTTCATGCGCCCGCGTCCGGCCGTGGCGCGCGATTCGGCTCGCCGCGGTCGCCAAACCCTTGCGGCGGGCAAGCTCCGCCGCCGCGGCAAAACCCGCGTCCTCGCTTCCGCTCGTTACGCTGCCTCGTCGCCTTTGCTGCCGTGGTCCCCGCACTGGTCCTCGTGACCGAGCGCCAGTCGCCTGAGCACGCGGCTCCAATACGGCGGCCCGCGACCAGGGCGAGCGGTTCGGCACCTCGATCAGCTCGCCCGCCGCACCCAGGTAGCGGGTGATACAGGCCCGAAATCTCTCGGGCGGATACGCGACCTATCTCGCCTTCGCCTCGATGGGGCTCGGCAGTCCGGACTAAGGAAGCGCATCTCGTGCCCGTTGTTTGAGAACAGTTTCGACTGATCCAACGACCCTCGCGGGTGTCGCCGTCTGGTTGATCGCTGTGGCCTTCCTCGCAAGTTACCTGCCCGCGCACCAGGCGACGCGGGTCGATCCGCTGGTCACTCGCGCAGCGAATGATCCGTCACCCGACGCAGACTCGGTCGCGGCCTGCGCCCTTCGCTTCGTACAGCGCCCGATCGGCTCTCTCCATGGCGGTGGAGAGGGACTCGTCGGGGAGTGCTATCTGTGCCACCCCGAAACTGGCCGTCACCCGAAGTGCCGGTGCGATCGCGTCCCATTCCGTGCCCGCAATGACCGCGCGCAGTCGCTCCGCGCCCTTCTGGGCCGCCGCGAGGTCGGTGGCGGGTAGGAGTGCTGCGAACTCTTCGCCGCCGATTCGGCCGAAGAGGTCGACTTTGCGGAACTCGGCACGGCACAAGGCGCCGAAACGGCCGAGCACTCGGTCGCCGGCAGCGTGTCCAAGGGTGTCGTTGATGAGCTTGAAACGGTCGAGGTCAATCACAAGCAGTGATACAGAACCTCCATATCGAGTGGCCCGTTCGATCTCTTCTCGGCCACGGACGAGGAAACTGGCACGACTCAGGGCCCCGGTCATGGGGTCAAAATCTACGAGATCTCGAAGCCTCCGGTTGTCGGCGTAAAGCGCAGGCACGGTGAGGTTGAAAAGACCGGTTCCCGCGATCGCGATCATGGCCGCCTGATCGTCGAAGGTCTCGGGCCCGGCGCCAAAGAAACGGGTCATCAGCACCACTGCTGTCGAAAGGCAGGCCACCGT
The DNA here is from genome assembly GCA_964520805.1 of uncultured Acidobacteriota bacterium. Taxonomy (GTDB): domain Bacteria; phylum Acidobacteriota; class Vicinamibacteria; order Fen-336; family JAGNNV01; genus JAGNNV01. The sequence goes on from CAZFQH010000257.1 coordinate 1,556, forward strand.
GATCATGGTCCGGAACGATCCTTCCGTGTGCGCGATCCACATCAGAGGAACGAGCAGGGCATAAACCATAAACGCCGCCGGAAGATGGACGTCCCGGGTGGCGCCGAGGGCACCGAGCAGGAGAGCCACCACCACGGAGGCACCGAGCTTGACCGCGAAACGTGTGTACGACGAGCCGCCGGGCGCTCTCCGAAGGTTCTCTTTCCAGCCCTCCGAAGGGAGGCCCAGGCGGCGATTCGCCCGGTCGATCGCCATCAGGAAAACGGGGGCCAGGGTCACCATCCCAACGAGATCGCCTATCCACCAGGGGACGAAGTCCGTGCTCAGGTTGACCGCGGCGTCGGTGAGGGCGAGGCTCGATAGTCCAGAAAGGGCGGCAAGGAAAGAAGCCAGAGTCGAAACGATCAGGAACGTCACCACGGCTCCGGGAGTGTCAAAACGGGGGGCACCGATATGGCGTCGGAACAGCACCGCCCCGGAGCCATAGGCGAAGCAATGGACCGCGCCGAACCCAAGACCCGACCTCAGAAGCTCGGGGGCTGGGGCCACGCCGCCCTGCGCCCACGCTGATTGAAACGTAGTGACGATACCGGCCAGAGTCACCGCGACGAAGGCGTAGGGGCCGGTCGCGAGAAAGCTCGCGAAGGTGAGGGCGGCGGGAGGGAACCAGAGGCTCACGCGGTCGTTATGTTCGAGGAGGAGGCCCATCTGCCAGATCAATACCCAGGCGACCCCGATTGCGACCTGAAGGGCCCAAAAACGAGGTGATGTCGGGACTCCGGATTTCGCGTGGGCAACGGGCATTTAGGTTTCGGCATGTTAGCGCCCGCTGCGAACTCTTCCCGTGAGCTTCCGGATGCTCCAACCGCTTTGGCTCGACCAGCGGATTTGGTCGGGTGTGGCCTCTCACTCCGCCCAAGCGCTGGCCGGGGCGGCCTGCACGTGGGTCGCTCGCGACGGCCTGACGCGCAATCGGCGCGGAGAGTCCTTTAGACGCAGCATGGCGACATTCATCACACCCCTACCTTGCCAAAGGGCGGTGACGAACAGACGGAGGTTCGAGCCGGGGGCCACAATGGCTGGGCCGGGACCTCTGACCTCGTCCGCGGGGGGCGAAAGTGGACAAGCCCGGCGTCTGTCGCGGGTAGCCGCGAGAAAGAATGACCATGATGAGCGATATGTCGATGAGTCGATGGATGGACGGAGGCAGTTCCATGTGGATCGTCCTGCTCGTGGCCCTCGCGGCGCTGGTCGTGATCGCGCTCGCGATCAACCGGCGATCGACCCGCCGGTTGCGCTGAGATGGAGCACCGGTCTGTGCGGTGGCGTACAGCGTCTGTGGCCACGCGAGGCGCATTATCAACATAGGTTCATTGCCTACCCGCCGGACACCAAGGCGGCAGAAGCCCCCCTCAACCATCCAAGACATTAGAAGGAAGTCTCACCAATGAAGAATCAAACGCGTACTTCTCTCATCCTCGGCTCGGGCCTTGCATTGGCCCTGGCACTGGCCACAGGGTCTCCCGCCCTGGCGCAATCCACCGGCACGCCCCACGACAAGATGAAGATGGACGACAAGAAGCCGGCCATGGACCACAAGATGATGGTTCAGTGCGAGGATATGAAGAAGCAGAAGCAGTCCATCAAGGACGACATGAAGGCGCAGGACGCTGAGCTCACCGCCCACGTGGCCCGGATGAACGCAGCGGCTTCGGATAAGAAAGCCGGAGTTACCTCCGAAGTCGTAACCCACATGGTTGAGCAGCGGATCGCCATGGACGGCCGGAAGGCGAAGATGGACGAAGCCATGATGCAGCACATGATGGAGCACATGCAGATGGACAAGGAGTCCATGGCCATGTGCCCGATGATGAAGAAGTAGGCCGCCCGGGCGGACGGGATACGGCGAAGGCCTTACGGACGGCAGCCGTGCGATGGGCTTCGACACGGGCGGTCAGGGCCCGATGATGGGAGCGGCGGGACGACCGCGAACTCTTCTTTGAGTGGGTTGGCGAGCGCGCTCATTCCTGGGCCAGCTGAATGACCAGCTTGCCGAAGTTTCTGCCCGCGAGCAGGCCGATGAAAGCCTCGGGCGCATTCTCCAGGCCGAATACGATGTCTTCGCGGACCTTCACCTTGTCCTCCCGCACCCACTCGCCCATCGCGCCGGCAAACTCCGCGAAGCGCGGTCCGTAGTCGTCGAACACGATGAAGCCCTGCATCTTGATGCGCTTGCGCAGTAGGGTGCCCATCAGCAGGCCCAGCCGGTCCGGTCCTGGTGGCAACCCGGTGGCGTTGTACGCAGCGATCAGGCCGCACACGGGAACACGTGCCTTGGCATTGAGCAGGGGCAGAACGGCATCGAACACCGCGCCGCCGACGTTCTCGAAGTACACATCGATGCCCTTCGGGCATACGGCGGCAAGGTGTCCGGGCAGGTCTTCGGCGTGATGATCGACGCAGGCGTCGAAACCCAGTTGGTCGATCACGTAGCGGCACTTCTCCTGGCCGCCGGCGATGCCCACGACGGTGCAGCCGAGGATCTTGGCGATCTGTCCCACCACCGAGCCGACCGCGCCGCTGGCCGCGGCGACGACGACGGTTTCACCGGTGACCGGCCGACCGATGTCGAGCAAGCCCATGTAGGCGGTGAAGCCCGGCATGCCGAGCACGCCTAAAGCGCGCGACGGATGCGGATCTTCGGGATAGAGCGGGGTCAGACCCTTGCCATCGGACAGCGCGTAGTCCTGCCAGCCGGTGTAGCCGAGCACCAGCTCACCGACCTTGAAATCGTCATGCCGTGACACCTCGACGCGCGATACCGTGCCGCCGACCATCACGTCGCCGAGGGCCACCGGCGCCGCGTACGACGGCCCATCGCTCATCCGGCCGCGCATGTAGGGGTCCAGGGAAAGGTACAGGGTGCGCAGCAGGATCTGGCCAGCCGCGGGTGTCGGCACCGGCTCGTTTTCGATGCGGAAGTCCGCGGCGGTCGGCGCGCCGCGCGGCCTGGCGTTTAGGACGATGCGGCGATTCACGGTGGTGCTTTGCGGCATGACCCAGGTTCTCCGGTTGGCGATTCAGTCGCCGCTACTTTAGTGCCTTGACCAGCGCGTCGAGATCATGGTGTCGGTTTCCTTTAGTGGGCGGTGGCGCAAAGCCCGATTGACGGTAGCGGGGAAGTTAGGCGAAGGGCCTCCCGCACTCGGTGCGGAAGACGACACACTCCGAAAACTCTGCGCTGGGAGCGTCATCGAACAGACACGTCCAACTCCGGCACGCAAGCTCACCCAGTCAGACACCCCAGGCCCTGCGGGCGGTACATCTCCGTCGCAGGCCGCAGGATCGATCCTCAAAAGGAATTCACCCGATGCTCTTCGACAAGTTCTCCGCCCGCTCGTTGCACCTCGCCAATCGCATGGTGATGGCGCCCCTGACCCGCAGCCGCGCGACGCCGGCGCACACGCCGGACGCGTTGATGGCGACCTACTACGGCCAGCGAGCGACCGCCGGGCTGATCATCTCCGAAGGTACGTCGCCCAGCCCCAATGGCCTGGGCTACCCACGCATCCCTGGACTGTACGACGCGGCCCAGGTGGAAGGCTGGAAAGCCGTGACCGCCGCCGTCCACGCCCAAGGGGGCAAAATCTTTGTGCAGCTGATGCATTGCGGACGGGTGGCGCATGTCGCCAACCTGCCGGCCGGCGCCGAGGTGCTCGGGCCAGACCCGGCCGCATGCCCGGGCGAGATGTTCACCGACACGCTCGGCCTGCAGCCACACAGCGCGCCGCGCGCGATGACCGAGGTCGACATCGCGAACGCCGTTACGGAGTATTCGACCTCTGCCCAGCTTGCGCTGGATGCGGGCTTCGACGGCGTCGAACTGCACGGTGCCAACGGCTATCTGATCGAGCAGTTTCTTAACCCGCTCGTCAATCTGCGCACCGATGGCCATGGTGGCAGCATCGAGGGCCGCAACCGCCTGGCGCTCGAGATCGCGCGCGCGACGGTCGAAGCGATCGGCCGCGACCGGGTCGGCATTCGACTCTCGCCCTACGGCATTTTTAATGGCACCGGCGAGTTTCCCGAGGTGAGGGCACAGTACCTGGCGTTGGCCAGGGCGCTTTCCGCAGCCGGGCTGCTCTACATCCACCTGGTCGATCACTCGTCCATGGGCGCGCCGCCGGTGCCGGAGGACTTCAGGCTTGAATTGCGTGCCGCCTTCGACGGCCTTTTGATTCTGTCCGGCGGCTTCGACCACGAAAGCGCGGAGCAGGCCCTGGTGGAGAAGCGCGGCGACCTGATCGCTTTTGGGCGCTCGTTCCTGGCCAACCCCGACCTGGTGGCGCGGATGCGCGAGGACGCTCCGCTCAATCCACCGGACATGGCCACTTTTTACACGCCCGGTGCCAAGGGCTACACCGACTACCCGGCGCTGGCCGCCCGAAGAACAGTGTAAAAGCATTCGTCTACCTCGGCCCGCGAGCAAGGCGCTTCGGGATCTTGCCGAAGCCCACTCCCGCGGCGCCCACCGAGGCCATAGTGAAAGTGACCCGCACGACCATCTGCGGCACCGCCCTGTGCGCCCGGGCGCATCCCTCGGCCACGAGGCGTGGGCCTCGCCGATTCGGTGGGCTCCGGTGTCACGGCCTTCGGCGGCAAATCTGATCGCGCGCGCTACCGATGAACGGGAGACGCCGGACGATGGGCTATCTGCATCATCGACGCCTCTCTTGCCCGGGCACACAGGGCGGTGCCGCAGATGGTCGTGCGGGTCACTTTC
>CAZFQH010000258.1:0-6337 GCA_964520805.1 uncultured Acidobacteriota bacterium
CTCTTCGAGGAAACAAACCCCGCGATCACCTACACGGGCTCCTGGTCCGCGAATCAGCAGGCCGGTCACAGCGGCGGCGGCGCCCGGCTCTCGATGGACAAAGGCTCGGCCGCGACCTTCGTATTCTCCGGGACCGGCGCCAGCTGGGTTGGTTACCGTGACGAGTGGTCGGGCACCGCTACCATTCGCGTGGACGGAATAGTGAAGGGAACGATCGATGCCTACGCCTCCCCGCAGCAGGCGCAGGCCGTACTTTACGCCGTCTCCGGGCTAGCGAACGCGACTCATACCCTGACCGTCGAAGCCACGGGAAATCGCAACCCGAGTTCCGCCGGTTCGTGGGTGTGGGTGGACGGTTTCGCGGTCTCCCGTTAGTTAGTAACGTTGGCGGGGGGCAGCAGGGAGAGGGCGCGACGACCGGGGGCTACCGCCGCCCGGAACCGGGAAAACGTAGCCCACAATCCCTTCCGGCACCCAGCCCCTTGAGGTAAGTGTCTCGTATTCGTTCCGGTCGGTGGTCCAGAGATGAAGGGGCGGATTCGCGAAGGCCATACGGTAGAGCGGAACGGCACCGCTGGTCTGAACGGGCAACAGGTAGCCCACCGTGGACTCGTAGAGCCAGTCCGGGTAACCCGAAAGAATCACGGCTTCGTTCGAGTCGGTGGTCCAATGGTGCTGTTGGGTGCCCGGGTGATACAGGCGAAACAGCGGAATCGTGGCCACTCCGGCGACCGTCCCGCTGGTCAGCAGTTCGTAGGCGATGCCCTCCTGCGCCCAGTTCAGCCGGCCGAGCACCTCGTATTCGTTCGCATCGGTGGTGTAAAGGTGCTCCTTTGTCCCCTCGTGATAAAGCCGGTACTGGGTAACCGGGCTCGCCGGGCCCGACGGATCGTCGTTGAGGATGGTTCCGATCCCCACGGCCTTTCCGATGACCGCCCCAACCGCGGCGCTCAACGTCACGGTCAGCGTTTCATCCCCTTCAAGAGCCGTATCGCCTCGCACCCTGATCGCGAGCAGCATCGACGTCGCCCCGCCCGGAACCGTCAACGTGCCGCTCTCCGCGACGTAGTCATCCCCGACGATCCCCGTCCCGTTGCCCGTGGTGAAGCGGACGGTCACGGGGAGCGCGCTTGGTGTAGACAGCGAAAGAGTGAACGCGAGAATCGCGTGATGGCTATCGCCCTCGAGGATCGACGGATCGTCGATCGACAGGCCGTCGCAGGCGGCAGTGGTGAAGAAGGAGGGCGTGCCGACGGTGGTTCCGGCCGCGCTGATCGCGGTGACCTGATGGCGGTGCTTCGTCGAACAAGGGAGCCCGGTGACGGGCGCGGTGACGGTTACGGGAACGGACCCAGACCCTGGCGATGACGCGGCGACCCGCTGCCCGGCAGCCCCGGCGGCCGGGCCGTAGTCGAACACCGCGGTCGCGGTCTTCCCGAGAGGATTGACCATGCCGGTCAGAGTCGCACCCGTTTGAGAGATCGCGGTCGGCGCCCCCGTGATCGCCGTGGGTGCAAGGTCGTCGTTCATTATGGTCACCTGTCCGCCCCCCCCGAGGCTCGCGTTCACCGGCTCCTTGAGGTCCAGGAAGAAGACTTCGGTGGGCTCGCTCTCCGTATCACTGTTTACGGTCATGGCAATCGTTTTGGTGGTCTCGCCAGGCACGAATTCGAGGAATGTTGTGGCGACGGCGGCATAGTCTGAAGGCGCGCTCGCCGTTCCATCCACTGTCGTGTAACTGACCGACACCCGCAAGTCGCTGGGGTGCGAAAGGGTGAGGGTGAGCGACTGCGCGCTCGTCCCAACGTCGCCTTCCATCAGCACCGCGTCCGAAATCGAGAGTCGGGGCGGAGTGGCCAGGGGAACTGTGGCCAGGTAGGCGTCGGTGTAATCCCCTGGATGTCCGGGAGCGGCTCCGAGCCCGTAATTGCTCGAAAAGACGAGCCGGCTGCCGTCGCGGCTCACCGCGGCGCGCGGCTGCAGAGCGTAGTTGACGGTCCGGCGCGAGCGATGATGGAACAGTCGACGCGTCTCGCTCCCGTCGAGCTTCACCTGCAGGATCTCGTTGGTGTAGAGCTTCCAGGCGGACGTGCCGGGAAGGGGGTCGGTGGGATCGTAGGTTTCCACAAAGACCCAACCGCTCTGGTCGGGCGCGGTGATGTGGACGGCGAGGCTCCAGTCGAGCTGCAGCAGGCAGGTCTGCACCGCATCCTTCAGCCGGACTTTCACAATCCCGTTCTGGCAGTTCGCGAGGGGTGCGGGATCGTTCGAGTTCGTCCAGACCAGGACGTCGTCGCCGCCAGCCTCCCGGGTGAGGTGCATGTGGCCAAGGGCGTGGGTGAGCTGACGCTTGAACACCATGTTTCTGTCGAAGAGTTCCACTCCGGTGAAGCGCGCCGAGCCGGTGGGGCTCCACCCGAGAGCGACACTGTTATCGGGGGCCAGGTAGAGGCTGTTGAACGGGTGGCCGGTCGTATCCAGTGCCGGGCCCTTCGTATTGGTGCTGATCTCGTAGACAAAGACATAGCGGTTAACCAGGCCTGCGGTCGGTCCGTCCGGAAGGTCGTCGGCCGCGAACACGAAATGATCCCCATCGCCGCTGATGTCGGACTCGCCACGACCACGAATGGCTGCGTACTCCCCGAAGGAGCGGACAACCGACGAGGCTCCGGCCGCGACGTTCAGCTTCATCAAGCGGTTCACGCTGACGTAATAGAGGACGTCCGGTTCGCTGCGCGACCATCGAGGCTCGGTCGCCGCATGGACCACGAAGGGAAGGTCCTTGAGGTAGTCGCCGGAGCCCGTATAGAGCCCGTAGTAGCCCTGGTGCTGAAGGATGAGCCGGGAGTTGTCACTATTGAACGGCGAGGCTCCCGGGTATTCCGTGCTGACGAAGTCAAGAAGCCCGGAGAGCCACGTGTTCGGGGTGTTCCGGGCATCCGAGAGGCGCTTGATGCTGACTCCGAACGCGGTGTCGGTGTAGCTCGAGCGCGCAGCAGGGGGCACGAAGGTGGCGTAGTTTTTGGGGGTCCGGATCAAGGTGTCGTCGGCCCCGAAGGCTGACGGGACGAGTCCGAACAGAATGGAGACGATGAAGCGGAAAAGGGAGGAATGCGACATGGGTTCACTCATACATGGCACCTTTGTTGCGCCCGGATAATGATGAAGGCGTCGACCCAGATCCACGCTTTTCATTGTCCGGCCTCGATCGCCGAGACGTGGACGAGTTTCCGGCGAATCGCGTACTTGACGAGGTCCGCGCGATTGTGAATGCCGAGCTTGCGCATGAGGTTGTACTTGTGGGCATCCACCGTCTTGATGCTCAGGCTCAGTTTCAAGGCCAGGTCCTTGCTCGAGAATCCATCGGCGAGAAGTTTCAAAACCTCGCGTTCGCGGGTGGTGAGAAGGTCGAACCGCGTTGAGGTTCCCTCGCCCACGGAGCGCGGACGCTCGACCACCATCGAGAGCGCCCGGGGGCTCAGGTACCGCTCACCCTTGTGAATGGCCTCGATGGCGAAAAGGAGCTCGGAGGTGGGACCATCCTTGAGCACGTACCCGGCTGCCCCCGCGTCCAGACAACGGGCGATCAGATCTTCGTCGTCGTACAGGCTCAGAATCAGGATCCTCCCGGGCAACCGCGCGGTCACAATCCTCTTGGTGGCCTCGAGGCCGGAAAGGTCCGGCATGTCGATATCCATCAGCACCACATCGGGCCGCAAAGCGAGAGAGCGTTCAATGGCCTCGTTCCCGTTCCTGGCTTCGCCCACTACCTCGAAAGCCGCCTGATCCTTCAGGATGGCGCGCAACCCTTCGCGAAACAGCGGATGGTCATCGCAGAGCAGAATGCGGATTTTCGTAGTCACGCGAGCGACCCGTTTCGCAGGGGCAGCCGGACTTCTATGCGCGTGCCGGTCCGCGCCAGGCCCCGCCCCGCGCGCCAGGATCGAACCGTCATCTGGCCGTCCAGCCCTTGAACCCGCTCCTTCATCGCGTTCAACCCGAAATTCGGGCCGGAACCGCGGGCCTTTTCGTCAAAGCCCTTGCCATCGTCCTCCACCACCATCGCCACGGCACTGCCGGCGCGGTGGAGGGTGACGGTTGCGTGTCGGGCCTTCGAGTGTTTCGCCACGTTCGAGAGCGCCCCAAGGAGAACCCGATACAAGGCCGCCTCATGGCCCGACGGCATGCGAACCGGAGGCGCGGGCTCGATGAGCGTCACCTCGATGCCGGTCCTCTGCGAAAACTGGCGAACGAAGTTCCGAAGCACGGGAAGAAAGCCGAGAGTGTCGAGAAAGGCGGGCCCAAGTTCCAGAGTCAGGCGTCGTACCGCTTCCACGGCATGAGCGATGAGATCCAGGGCCTCATTCAGTTTTGCGCGCAGTGCGGCGGCGCTGCTCTTAGCGACTCCGGCGGCGATCATTTCCAGGTAGAGCTTCAGCACGATGAGATGCGCGCCGACCTCATCGTGAAGATCGCCCGAGGCTTTCTGCCGCTCATGGTCGTCGAGGCGGCGAAGGCCGGCCATCCGCGCCTCGCAGTAGGCCCCGGCCACGAGGCCCTGGACCGCCGATGTGAGGCGCAGCAGGGCACGGACCTCCCGCGGATCGTCGAGCGAAGGGAGGCTGGCCTCGAGGTGGAAGCCGAGAACCGCGATCGCCTCGCGCTCGGACAAGCCGTCGCGCATCAGGGTGAGAGCACCCCGCTCAACCATACGGCGGAAGGCCTCATCCCCGTTGGAGCTTACCGGACCGTCCCGGGCAAGGAGGCGATAGCTGCCAAGAAGATCCACGGTCATGAGCGAGGGGGTGCGGCGCAGATCGAGGCCGAGGAGAAGGGTGCGAAAAACACGGGTGACCCGGCGGGAGTCGGCGGAGAGTCGTTCGAGGGCCCGGCGAAGTGGGCCTCTCGATTCAAGCAGGAGGCCCATCAGTTCGGCGGACCCGGGGACGGTGACCGGGCGCTTCGTTAGCTGCCTTTTCGGGGGCTGCCTTTTCGTTAGCTGTCTTTTCGGGGGCTGCCTTTTCGGGGGCAGGCTTTTCGAGCGCGGCCGGCTCGAGGGCTGATTTTTCGAGGAGAGCGTTCTCGATGGGGCGGGCGCCCGGTGGGGGACGGCTCGGGCGCGGCTCATACCCTGTACGCGCGGGGCGCGCCTTTGGAGATCGCGACGGCCAGATTGACCACCCAAGTGGTGCCGAGACTTCGCTCAACCACTCTTAACATTTCGCGACAGACCGCCTTGACGGCGCGATGCCTGGGGCTAAGGGCCGCGTGCCAGACGTCGACGCGGTCTCGATATCGAGGCGAGGGGGGGGCGCGCAGGGACGGCTTCGATTCCGGGGCGCACTCTCCCAGGCTGTTGAGGATCTCGCGTTCCGTCGCCCCACGTATGCCCTTGCGCAGCAGGGACTCCCAGCTCTCCCCGCCCAGGGACCGTCTCGAAAAGCGTCTCGACACATAGAGGGCGAGCCGGTCGGGGAGGTAGTTGATGAGGGGCAGGCCCGTGGTGTGACTCTCGAAAGGAAAAAAGCGATGCGGGGTCTGGTTCAAGAGCAGCGAACCGCCTTGCTTCAAGTGGGCCCAGAGCTGCGGCATCACCGTGCTGCGTTCCTCCGGAAGAAGGTGCTCGAAGACCGCGCTCATCACGATGAAGTCGAACTGGCCGAGTCCTTCAGGCAGGCTCGTGCCGGTATGTGAATGCCGGAAGCTGACGTTCTCGCAGCCGTAAAACACCAGCCGCCGGCGCGCGATCTCCAGATGCTCGGCCGACAACTCGACTCCGACGATCTGCGACCTCGGAAACATGCGGGCGAGCACCATGGTGGAAGCCCCCGCTCCGCACCCGAAGTCGAGGATCCGTTTCCCCGGCATTTCGTCGGGGGTCAAGTACGGCAGGAAGTCCTTCGTGAAGGAGCGCTGAACCTGTTCCGGATCCTCATCGCGCAGGATTTCATCGCACACCCAGGCCACGCCCTTCACGTCCACGATCCGTTCGATCAGGTCCAGGGGATAAGCGGTCACACAGGTCAGTTCCGGACCTTCCCGCGGCCGCGAGGTCACCCTTCGTTTGGAGTCCGGGCGATCCTCGATCTCGACCACGCCATCTGAGCGTGAGAGCGTGCGGCTCATGCGGTTCCCTCCTTTGCCCAGGTGACTTGCTGCCGGCCGGAGAGGTGGCGGCAGAAGGCAAGGGTTGTGGCCCCCGCCAGCATGCAGACCGTGTACGGGACCGCGAGACCGGGAATCCGGAGGTTCCGCAGGACGTGACCGGAGAGGGCCGCCAGGCAGAAGGCGATCTGGGCCAGCAGCAAGAACTGGAACAAGAGGCGGTCCAGAAGGA
>CAZFQH010000259.1:0-6325 GCA_964520805.1 uncultured Acidobacteriota bacterium
GTCACGCCCAGAGAAGCCAGCAACGCGGCCGCGAACGCAAGAATCATCGTCCTTCCTGACCAGGCCTCACGTGCTGCTCTGTTGCGCGGATCGCGTCACGCCAGCCGCTAAGCAAGTCGAACGCCGGGACAAAGCCCAGCGTCTTCTGGATGAGGTCGCCCCGCACCTCGACATTCTCGAGGTATTTCTCCACGGTGTCGCGTCGGCCGATCAAGCGGGCCGCGAGGCGCGCCGCGGACTCTGGAAGCGTGTACGCGGGCTTCGGCCGATCCAGGGCCATGCAAATGGCCTCGACGATTTCGTTCAGGGTGTAAGTCCGGCCATCGGTGACGTTCAAGATCCCAATCGGGCGGCGGAACGCCGCGAGAATAGCCGCACGCATCAGGTCGTCTTCGTGAACCAGGGTTCGGCGATTGGAGCCTGAGCCTATGGGCACGAACAGGCCGCGGCGAAGGGCCTGCACCAGGGTGTGGTAGTTCCCCTTCATCCTGCGACCGTACACCGCGGCCAGCCGAAGCACGCAGGCACCCTGGCCCGTCTCGAGCAAGGCCTCCTCGGCCCGCCGCTTGGTCTCCGCATAAAGCCCCACCGGGCGAGCCTCGGTGGTCTCATCGACCGGGCCCTCGGTAGCACCGTAGACGGCGATCGTGGAGAAGGCGACGACGCTCACCCCCATCGCCCCGGCCGCTCGCGCGACATTTCGGGCGCCCACAACGTTGACCGCCTCATAACGCGCCACCTCTCGAGCCGCGGGGCGCGGGTTGTGGAGGAGACCGGCAAGATGAAAGACCGTCGCCACACCGTCCATGGCCGCGGCCACTTGATCCGCTATGGTGACATCCCCGAGCCGCACATCGACGCCCTCGGACCAAAGGCCTGGCCCCGGCTTATTCCTAGTCAGTGTTCGCACGCTCCAGCCGTCGTTCAGGAGCGCTCGAACGAGCCGCGGACCCAAAACGCCGCTGGCCCCGGTAACCAGAGCGGACTTCATGAAGGTGGAGCGCTTAGGTACTCGAGCAGTCCGCGGCACGCAGGCTCGAGCACGGAATACATGGTCTCGAAGCCTTCCTCGCCTCCGTAGTAGGGATCAGCGACATCCAGGTCCCGAGCGGATGGGTCGAATTCACGCATCAGGCGAATCTCGGCGGTGCGTCCGGAACCGGATCGGGCCAGCAGTTCGCGACGATGACCGCGGTCCATGGCGATGATGAGATCGAAACGATCGAAATCGTCGTCCTTCACCGGCCGCGCCCGTGACTTGACGTCGAGGCCATGACGGCGCCCCACCCGCCGCGTTCTCGGGTCGGCGGGTTCTCCCTCGTGATAGCCATGGGTGCCCGCGGAGTCGACAAGATAGCGACCCGCTTCGCCGGCCTTATCGGCCAAGGAAAGAAACAGGGCCTCCGCGAGGGGTGAGCGACAAATGTTCCCGGAGCAGACGAACAGCAGCCGCACGGGTGTCTGGGTCATCAATCGGGCAATCTTAGTTGGTGCATACATGGTGTGGCCCAACCGCTCCCGGCGAGCCTTCTTCCCCCAGGTGCGCGAGTCCTATCGCCTGGCCAGCGAGGACAGCCAGGGGGTATTTCTTCCCGCCGGGGACGCGTGGCTCGCGGCCCTGGGCGCATGAAGAGGGCCTGGACCTCTATGGCCCGGACAACTTCCATCCGTCAAGGCTCGGTAGCTACGCGGCGGCGGCCGTGATCTTCTCGAGCCTCACCGGCCAGTCTCCCGAAGAGCTGCCGGCGCGTATGAAACTCCGCAACAACGCGGACTACAAGGTCGATGAAAGAAAGGGTGCGCTGGTGCTCAAGGCGGCAGCCGAAGTTGCGTCGCGCCGCTGAGCCTGGCATCCCGTGGCGAAAGTCTGCCGACATTCGCGGTGTTGCGGCGGCCTTTTACCACAGGCTAGGGTCGGAGGCGCGCGTGATCGTGCCTTGGCCGAGCGTATGATTTCAGGAGCATGAATGTCCTGCGCCTCCACCCGGAGGGCGGTGGTCTGCCCATCGTCATCGAACAAGCGCTGGTCCGCGTGGGACGTGACGCGGCGTCCGATGTGCACCTCCGCGACGCTTCGGTCTCGCGGCGCCATGCCGAGATCGAGGGGCGCGGCGACGACTGGGTCATCGTTGATCAGAACAGCGGGAATGGAATCCGGATCGACGGTCAGCGCACCCATGAAGCGAAGCTGCTGCCTGGACAGCAGCTTCATATCGGCAATCTCAAGTTCAGGGTGGAGATCGATCGGGGCGACGACGGTGCCACCATGATGCTGGGCCGAAGCCCGCTCCTGGACGATGTGACCGACCAGACCCTGGTGGCCGGCGGGCCGCCGGTTTTCCCTGTGCCGCCTTCCCCCGAAGAGCCACCACGTTCTGTCGCGGGTCCCATGACCGCCGTGGCCGTCGTGGTCATCGGCCTCGCGATCACCGCGGCCGCGATCTGGATGAGTCGCAACGCCAAGGAGGAGAAGGTGGCGGTGGTTCCGGCCCCGACGCCAGCGCCGACGCTGTTGCCCACGGCCACTCCAGCGCTGACGCCGCCGCCCACTCCGGCCCCGACTCGACGACCCACGGGCACCCTGCTGATTTCCAGCGATATCGCGACCACGGTTTCAATCGATGGCCGGGTTGTAGCGCAACTCGCGCCGGGAAGCCTGCGACGATTCCAGGTGGCCCCCGGAGAACACATCGTCCAATTTGAGGCCGAGGGGTGGCGGGTGGAGTCCGTGGCCCGGGTCCGCGTGAACGAACAAACCGTGGTGCAGCGGGCCACCGGGTCCGCGGGAGAGACGGTGAATCCGGTGCCGGTGCCGGTCCCGTCCCCGACGCCTCAGTAATCGCGAATCAGTCCTCGCGAGGGCTTTGATCGGGTCGGTCGACGCGGCTCCGAACGCCGGCCTCAGGCTCGCGAGGGGCGCCGAACGGTGGCGGTTGGCGGTTTGTTCAAAAAAAGTACTTGACGAGTCGAAACTGAGTGACATAATATTTACGTATTGACCATGTCACATGAAGACCTCGATCACGTGTGGCGCGCGCTCGCCAACCCGCATCGGCGGCGGATCCTCGACATCCTCCGCGACCGGCCGTGCACCACGGGCGACCTCGCGGAAGCTCTCGGCGAGAACCGCTTTCTGGTGATGCAGCATCTGAATCTGCTGCGCGAGGCCGACCTCGTGACCGTCGAGATCGACGGCCGGCGGAGGATCAATCACTTGAATCCCGTGCCCATCCAGCACATCTACGAGCGCTGGGTGGGGAAATATCAGGGCGACTGGGCCTCGGCCCTTGTCGGTCTGAAACGGACGGTTGAGAAAGCAACCGAAGCCCGCCGCGCTAAACGCGCCTGAGAAAAGGAAACGAATCTCGCCGAGTCTCCCACCCTCGTGGAATCGACTCTTGAAGAGAAAGCCGGAGTCACCCGGGTTACCGTCGTCCACTCGAAGTTCGTCGATCAGCAGAAGACCGCCGATTCCGTGCGCACGAGCTGGGTGGACATCCTGAACAACATCAAGGCAGTGGTCGAAACCGGCGATGTGCCCATGAAGACCCGCTTCATGCTGGGCATGATGAAGGCCTTCATGTTTATGACCCCCAAGGAAATGCTGCGCAAGAACATCCCCGAACTGAACGAGAAGAAGTAACTCTCCTCCCAAAAGAAAGTTGGGATGTCGATGTCCAGGTGCGACTGCGGCGACCAAGATCAAATCGCCGCGAATAAAGTACGCCACGTAATACGGAAACACCGGTCAGTTGACTCGCCGGTAACCACCAAGACGCTCCCGCCAAAGGGTGGGCCGCTGGACAATCAACCGACAGACCTCCAGCACCTCTCCTCGAAATCGTGACCCCAGACCGTCCTGCCGGGATCCGAAATGCTCTGACGCTTCGTAGAACTCAGCCGCCGCCTCTGGCAGGAACTGCAACTTCATCGGCGCAAGCGTCGATCCACCTCGGCAAAAACCTCAGTTGCAGGTATGCCGCGCACCGAGCCGGCGTCGAATCGAGCGATGCGCTCGCGAATCTCGGTGTCCCATGCCACGTCAATCTCAGCGGACGCTAGCGGCTCCACGCTGCTCAGAATCCGGTGGGCGAGAGTCAGGCGTTGGTCCGGCGGCAGCTGCATCGCTTCGGATTCCAACGTCTCTATTGATCCAGCTATAACGACACGATACCCGATTGGCTGTGCATGCCGGGTTTGACACCGAACGACCAATCTGACCATCATGGCTCCCGGCCACTGAGATCGCATCCGAGGTGATGAAGGGTTGATTGAGGCCCTGGTCTCAGCGCTCGATACCGACCGCCACGATCTCCTCGTCGTTGCGGACGAAGATCAAGCCGGCCGCGAAGCTCGGCGGCGCTTCGGTCTGCGCTCCGATCGACGCAGAGGAGATTCGCCCCTCCCATCGCATAGAGATGGCCGTCGTGAAGAAGAGTGGGACTGTAGCTGCCGCGGAGCCGGGGCGACTTCCAGACCTCGCGCGGCTTCAGTCCCGACTCCCCTTAGGTAGCACCACTCGGCGCACTTGTGGGGCGCTTGGGCCACGCGTCGCCTTGGTGCTACTCCGCCCCTTCCAACGCCGCGATATCCCCCGCGCAGATGGCCTTCACGTTCCGTGTGATCTTTTCCGCGTCCCAGTTCCACCAGGCCACCTCCAGGAGGCGCGCCCGGTCCTCTCCACCAAACCGGTACCGGATAAGTTCGGCGGGATTTCCACCTACCACGGCGTAGGCCGGGACGTCCTTGGTGACCACACTGCGGGTCGCGACGATGGCGCCGTCGCCAATGGTGACGCCGGGCATCACCGTGACCCCGTATCCCATCCACACGTCGTTCCCCACCACGATATCGCCCCGGTAAGGCCATGAGTCCGGCATCGCACTTTCCCATCCATGCCCGAAGACTGGAAAAGGGAAGGTCGTGAGCCAGTCGGTGGCGTGATTGCCGCCGTTCATGATGAACCGGACCTCGGCGGCGATGGAGCAGAATCTGCCGATCACGAGGCGATCTCCTATGAAGTCAAAATGGTAGAGGACGTGCTCCTCGAACCGCTCCGGTCCGGCGGGATCGTCGTAGTAGGTGTAGTCACCGACATCAATGGTCGGCCGGGTGATGAAGTTCTTGAGGAAACCCAGCCGCGGGGACGCGGGCAGGGGGAAGCGTTCGCCGGGATCCGGACCGTTCATGTCTCTCCTTGCCCGCTCAGAATACGCCCAGACCGGAGCGGCGGATCCGCCGCCCCGCGGCCCCCGCGTAAGCTCCCGAGGCTATGAAGATCGTATTCATCACCCAGGCCTCCCATCCGGAAATGGAGGACGACGATCGGCCCCTCGCCGCGGCCCTCGCGCGACGGGGGGCGGTGGTGATGAATGCTTCGTGGGATGACCCCGATTTTCCCTGGGAGCGGATGGATCTCGCCCTGATTCGATCGCCCTGGGACTACTACCGTCGCGTCGAGAAATTTCTCGCGTGGTTGTCGCGGGTCGAGAAAGTCACATCCGTGGTGAACGCGCCGGAGACGATTCGCTGGAACATGGATAAGCGGTACATGGCTGGTCTCTTCGAAAAGGGCGTGCCCATCGTGCCCACCGTCTTCGTTGGAAAGGGCGAGGTCGCCAGCCTGCCGAAGATCTGCGCCCAGCACGGCTGGAACACAGTGGTCCTCAAGCCGACCATCTCCGCCGACTCGTGGGAAACCGTCCGGGTGGAGCCCGCGCGATACGAGGAAGGTCAGGCCTATCTCGACCGCCATCGTCCGCTTCGCGACATCATGATCCAGCCTTTCGTGCGGGACGTAGAAGAAGGAGGCGAGAACAGCCTCATCTTCTTTGGCGGGGTCTACTCGCACACCGTGATGAAGAACTCGGCGTTTATGGGCGGCCGCCACGTCGGGCCGGAAGGCCGTTTGGTCGAGTCGCAGCCAGACGCCATCGCCATGGCATTCGACGTGCTCAGCCAGGCCGGAGTGCCGGACATCCCCTATGCCCGAGTGGACATCGCGCGCGACGATTCCGGCGCGCCCATCCTGCTCGAACTCGAATTCTTCGAGCCCACGTTATTCTTCCGCGAGAAGCCGGGCAGCGAGGAAGCGCTCGCGGCGATTCTGATGTCCTGACCGCCCGTGATGGACGAAGAGTTCGTGGTGATACGAGCCCGCGTCGTAAAGATTCGACCTACTCGTCGACCTTGAGGACAGCGAGGAACGCTTCCTGCGGAATGTCGACGCTGCCCACGCGCTTCATCCGCTTCTTGCCTTCCTTCTGCTTGTCGAGGAGCTTCCGCTTGCGGCTGATGTCACCGCCGTAGCACTTCGCGAGGACGT
>CAZFQH010000260.1:0-6322 GCA_964520805.1 uncultured Acidobacteriota bacterium
AGGCCGGTGCGCTCCTAAAGATCGGAACTCTTGCGAAGAAGTTGCCGACCGGGTCACGGTCCGCCAAAGTGGTAGCGCGACTCATGACCGCCGAGGCCGCCCTTGCGGCAGGTGGCTCGGGAGTCTCGCGGATCAAGAAGATCGTCGAGGTCGCGAACCTCTCCGCCACCGCCGCCACCCTCGTCGGCATAATGCTCGACCTCTTTGGAGAGGACGGTGACTCGGTCGGCCATCTCAACAACGCGCTTGAGAGTTCCGATGACCCGGCAGACACCCTTGCGGCGTTTGTGGAAGAGAAGGAGGGCTTCAGTCCTGCTGAGATCAGGCAGGTCATTGGCATCCTTGGCGAAGAGCCTTCGGGTTCACCCGCCGCTGGCGACGCGACGAGGGTGCGTTTGGGAATCAAAGCGGGCCGTCTGTTTGTTCAAGAAATCGCGACCACATTGCGGAAAGCGAAGTTCGAAACAACGAGCGCCAGCTTTGCCATGCGAGCTGTCGCCCGGAAACTGATTAGTGACTCTGGTCGGACGACGCCGGAGGAGCGACGCACCGTCTTCACGGCCTTGGCAAAGCTTGGCACGAAAAGGACCAACCTAAAGCCGCTCATTAGTGGCCTCCGCCATCCGGGTGCCAATGCCCGGGCTGGAACCCGTACTCAGACGCGTCACGCCGCCGAGCTCGCGGACGAGATTCCAGTGGGGAGTTCAGAAATTGTAAAAGTGGAGCACACGATCTCGGTTTCAGGGAAGGGCGGCGCGCGCTTTGGGCGTCGTTTGGACGCAGCGAAGGGAACGCAAGGGGCGACTGGCTTCGTCAAGAACAAGTGGATTGAGTCCGGTGAGATGCGATCGCTGACGGCATTCCCACCAGGTCCGCATCCAAACACAGCAGGGCTTTCACAGACGGCGAAGAACACGGCGGCGCGGCGTTGGGACAACATCCTGAAGAAGCAGCACCAGCTTGAGATGAATATCCTTGAGGAAGGGGCCGCTGTGATCCAGAACGGGCGGTTCCGGTTATTGGTCCCAGACCTCGGTGAAGATGGTCGAAGGCTGTTCCTTGAGTACTTCCAGAAGGTCATCTCGGTGGAGAACCAATTCTTGCGGCGGCATCGACTTGGTGGCGTTCTTAACGGTAACAAGGCTGCCTTCAGCAAAGAGATCGAAGCGATTCGGAGCAATCTCGCAACCATCATCAAGTTCGAGTCAACCGCCCGATGAGTGTCGACCCCAGCAAGCACCTCGCTCCTCCATTGCGCTTGGCGTGGGTTGCGGAGAACGTTGCCCCTCACGCGCCGCTTGTGTCCGCTGCTCACGCCTTTTTCTTTACGAGGGGAGGCGATTGTCTGTGCCTCGACGTCGTGTCTGGGATGCTCATTTGGCGATACTCGATCAAAGGATTCTTCTGCGCACCAGAGTTGGTTGTTGGCGACCGGGTCTACGTCGCTCTTCGAGGAAGAGGGACGGACCAGTCGCGCGATGGCTATCACGTCATCGATATCGCAAGTGGGGAACGGCGTTCGTCAATGGCCTGCACTCCGCGCTCCGGTGTCGTCTTTTTCGAAGGTCTGATTGTTGGCGCGGACGCGGCTATCGAGGCGATCGACGCCAAGAGTGGTGCCACCGTCTGGGTTAGGCCTGAGGCGGGGCTCGGCCTCTTTCCCTACTACTTTACTCACATTGAGGATCGCCTTGTGTTCGGAAGGGAGAACGGAGACGTTGTCTGTATAGCTACCCGAACGGGGAAACAGTTGTGGAAGACCACGGTGAAGGAATTGGTGTGGGATGCACCGCATGATCCCAAACCAGGCGTTGTCCATGGCCCAATCTTCGGGTGTAGCGATCGTTTGGTAGTCAACGTATCGCGGCACCATCTAGTCTGTCTCTCTTTGAAAAGTGGTCGCCGACTCTGGCACCACGAGGGATTCGTTTCCGAGGGTTGCCTGAGCGACAAGAAGTTGGTAACGCGTCTGAATCAAATATTCGACCTGGAGACAGGAAAGCAGCTTCCATGGCCAGACAGGCAGACTGCGATCCCACTTCGTCTGGACAAGAAGTTTCTATTGAAGGGGCGGCCCATCGTGTCCTCCACGCATCGGTTTGATGCCACGTGGTCGGGATACCTCAGTGGCTGGGATTTGAGGACAGGAGATGTCACCTGGATTGCAAGGCCAGAGTTCGCCATCGGTGCGCTCGATACTGGCGAGACCTTCGCGATCAGGAACGGACGGCTGTACTACGCGGACTCCAATTGGAGTGTCTATTGTTTCGAAGAAGAGGCCCCAACAGATCCTGTTCTGGCTCGCCAGCGAGCGCCCGCGGGGCGTGCCCGGAGAAAAACCGAGAGGTTACTCACCGTGCGACCTGTGAAGATTGAGAAAGAATGAGCAGAAGCATGTTCCGAACAGGCAATCCGACCTTGAAAGAGACCACGTTCGTCCGTGCGACGTCACGGGCGGAGGGCGTGATGACAATTCAGGGCACGGTGAACAAGACCGGCATCGCGCTCCTTGCCCTTGTACTGAGCGCTGCGGTCGCGTGGAATCACGTCTTCGGCGTGGCGATGATTCTGCCAACCATGTGGACTGGCTTGATCGGCGGCCTCATTCTTTCGTTGGTCACGGTGTTCAAGAACGAGTGGGCTCCAGTGACGACGCCCCTCTACGCGGTGTTTGAGGGCCTCTTCATCGGCACGATCTCTCTGCTCTTCAATGTCCGATATCCTGGAATCGCGCTGAATGCCGCTGCCTTGACTCTCGCGATCCTCGCCGCGCTGTTGCTCGCCTATCGGTCCGGCTGGATCCACCCGAGCGAGAACATGAAGCTCGGCATCGCGGCAGCGACTGGTGGAATCGCGCTGGTCTACCTTGTTGGGATTGGCCTCAGTTTCCTCGGCAAGAGCATCTCGTTGATTCATGGCACCGGTCCGATCGGCATCGGGTTCAGCCTGTTCGTGGTGGCTTTGGCGAGCGCGAATCTGGTTCTTGACTTCGACTTCATCGAGCAGGGCGCCGCGAAACGGGCGCCGAAGTACATGGAGTGGTACGGGGCCTTCGCGCTCCTCGTGACTCTGGTCTGGCTGTACCTGGAAATCCTCCGACTCCTCGCCAAACTTCAAGACCGGAAAAAGTAGTGGCCGCGGGTCCAACAAACCGGCGCGGTCGTTCCCCGGGTCGCTGGTTGTGCGAAAGGCGCGCAACAGCCGTTTTTATTCCTCCACCGCGAGCGCCGACGAGACGCGACCCACCAATGAAGCCGCGAAGGCTCGGAAAGCGAGTTCCTCGTTGGGCTCTCGGTAGCCTCCTTCGAGGGCATCGCCACGGCTGGAGAGGAGGAAGGTGGCGGAGTCATAAAGGCCTTCCCGCACAAGCTTCAAGCACAAGAGTTCGTAGCGCTTGGCGTATGAGGCGTCGCGGAATTCCTCGAAGACAGGGAAGTGAGGTTCTTCGACGCCCACGGGCCGTGTCGAGGCAGCGGATTCGTCGAGAAGCATGAAGAAGCCAATCCAAGGCCGCAATGACGGCTTGAACGCTCCTTCGCGAAAGGCCGCGTGGAGATCCGCCGCATTCCCCACCGCTTCCTCTGCCCGATTGTTGGCGTTGTTGCCGAAGGAGGGACCAACTTGGGATTTGAACTCGATTGATGCAACCAGGGCGCCTCGATGCACGATCACCAAGTCCCACTTCTTTGCCGGTCTGAAGAAGCCTGGCAGCTCGAGTTTCCTGCCCACGAAGACTGATGCATCTGGGAGGCCAGCGCGGCGCAAAATCCCTTCGATGGTCTTGACGAAGCCATTCATCTGAGCTCCGCCCGTAACGGACCCCCGCGAGCCCTGGTCTTTCTTCTTCCCTTTTTTCTTAGCCTGCTTGTCTCTCGTCGACCAGAAGTGGCGGATGGCTGCGCGAAGGCTTTCGTCGAGATCGGGAAGCTGAGGGCTCGTTGGCATGGACAGTCATCCTTCCAAATAGGGTTGCTGCTTCCTCTTGCAGCCGCCGTTTGGCCATTGTGAAGTATTCAGGGTCGATCTCAGTGCCGATGCTGTTTCGACCCCAGCGTGAGGCTGCGACCGCCGTGGTTCCCGTGCCGACAAACGGATCAAGTACGGTGTCGCCGACGAAGCTGAACATCCGGACGAGACGCTCGGCCAGGGACACGGGATAAGGGTGTTCCTTAGTGGACGCGCCGTTGACCCCCGTCCAGATCTGCTGGAACCACTGCTGGTGATTCTCGCCAGAGATGACGCTCAGAACTCGCGCCGAAACGCTCGGGGTGCGATAACCGCCCGGCTTCCGCTCCATCAGGATGAACTCGATGTCGTTCTTGATGACGGCGTTCGGCTCGTAGGGCTTTCCGAGGAAACCGCCGCCAGGGCCTTCGACTTCATAGACCGCATTGGCGATCTTGTGCCAGATGATCGGGGCCAGATTATCGAAGCCGATCTTTCGGCAGTGCTCTTGGATAGAGGCGTGCAGGGGGACGACGGTGTGTCGTCCCCCATTCCGTTTCCGGGAAAGGCAGACGTCCCCAACGACGCAAACAAGACGACCGCCTGCGACGAGAACCCGAAAGGCGTGAGTCCAGACGCGATCCAATTCGGCAAGGAAGGCCTCGTAGTCGGCGATCGAGCCCATCTGGCCCTCGGACGCGTTGTATTCCTTCAGGGTCCAGTAGGGCGGGGAGGTCACAACGAGGTGAACGCTCTCGTCGGGAATGAAGGAAAGGTCGCGGGCGTCGCCGATTCTGAGGTCGTGAAACGTCGGGACGTTTGCGACGGCGGCCTCGATTTGGCCGAGGAGGCGTCCGTCCTTTGCGATTCGGGGAATGGCTGTTTGGGGGTCGCCGAGGCTTTTGAGCTCGGTCGGCACGAACTTGGCGAGGTCTAGATCTACGGGTGTCATCCGGGAGGGCTCCAAGCCAAGGGGGAGAGCGCCTGGCACTTGCGATTGTACCTGCTCGGGCAGTCCGGTTCGGGACCGCTCTATTCCTGTCTTATAAGCAATCTTCAGTTGCTGGTCCTTCTGGGGTGCATCGGAGCTGCGCCGTCCAGCTCCGCCGGGACCGCAGGTTTGCCGACACGATGGATGCCGGGCTCGGAGAGTCGGTCGCGGGTTCTGGCACCCGATGATGGCGCGATTGTCGACGCAGGTCTCGTCGAACTGTGGCGGCCCGAGGCTCAGGGCGACATGCGGGGCTCAAGGCTGGACGGCAGGGTGAGCTTCCTCTCGTCAGGCGGGGAGTGGCCTGCTTTGGATGATCGAGGCGGTGCCAAGGCTGCTCCGCTGCGCTTCGCACTTTTTTTGTTCCAAGAAAAGCCTACGGGCCTTGACGCCACCCTGCGTGAAGTCGGGATGAGCTGGCGCAGGCCACTTTCGGCCTGCCGAAAGGAAACCCCTCATGTACACGTCCACGACACAGCCCCGCAACGCAGGCCCCGAGCCATTCCCGCCATCCTCGGGTCCTCACTGCTTCGGCCTTCGCGTCCGCGTGGCTGTCGATACCACGCAGCGCTTGCCGATGTGCTCCGATTGCGTCGTTTGATCCCCGCTTCGGCGTGCTTTCGGGCTCGTTCACTTGCGGTAAGGTGCCTCCAGATGACGACGAAACTCGTCGAGTCGATGCGACCGGCTGAGCCGAAGGCGCGCGTCAGCATCCCCTCGGGGGACGAGGCATCATGAAGTCGCTGGTGAGGCTCTGGCGAATTCTCGTTCTCGAGTTCACCAGGGCCTCGCGATTCGCCTTGTCTCCGCGGACGAGACTGCGTCCACGGCGGCGGTCATTTCGCTTCGTGGCGGGCGTCGTGGCGTTGGCGCTACTCATTGAGGTTCTACCGGCGACGGCGTTCGCGGATCTGTCTGTGCCAACGAGAATTCCAATCGCGGAGTGGCGCGCCGCGATGCGTGCGGAGATGGCGGTGGAGTTCCGGTGCGTGAAGACTCGAAAGCCGGGGGAAGAGGAGCGTGGCGGCGAGAGACCGAAGCCGCGGCGTCCAGCGTCGCCGCGGCTGATGAGTGTCTCAATGGCCGCCCCGCAGACGGTCGCGCCGAGGACGGTCGCGCCGAGAACGGTCGAGGAGGCGATTGCTCAGGGTTACCACTGTGTCGAGCTGCGGCCTGGACGCTTCAAGCGGGTTCAGTGGGACTCCAACGGGGGCGCCCCATTGGAAAGACTGCGAGTTGCGGGCCAGCGAGAGTGGAATACGAAACGAGCCGACACAAGAGCGTCACGAAAAGGGTGGCGAGCGCGGATTCCGATTGAGGAATGGTTGGCGGCACTCGACTCAGAGGCCCAACGTTTCAGGCCGCTCTCGAAGAACGTCGACAACG
>CAZFQH010000261.1:0-6270 GCA_964520805.1 uncultured Acidobacteriota bacterium
GCCACGGGAGCCGCTCGTTGCGGAACGGGCGCAGAGCCAGGTTCGTCGAAGCGGACAGGTCCATCAGGATGCCCCCAGAAGGGCCAGGGCGGGAGCGGCCATGCGCTCGACCGCAGGCGGCACGCCCGCCACCACCAGGTGCCGGGGAGCGCTTGCCCGTTGCGAAGCACAGCCGAATACTTCGTTGACGTCGCGGCCGAGCCCCTCGTACCAGGCGTCGCCGGCATGAATCACCGCGGTCTTGAGTTGCTGACCCGAATGACGGTCGCGCCAGAAAACCGCGGTGGAAGCGATTTCGCGCCTCACCTCGTCGGGGCTACCCGCCACCGCACCGTCAAAGGAACGGATCGAGATGGGCCATCCCTTGCGGGTCAAGGTGAGGGTCACCCAGGAAGGCTCGTGCCGCACTAAAAAGACATCTCCTTCCGAAGGGAGTCCGCGAAGCAGAGCCATGGACGATGTCTCGACCGAGCCCACATCCAGCCCGAAGGCCTGACCGACCTGCTCATACGCAGACAGTACGGAGGAAGAAAAACCGAGAGCGAGGACGGGGTCGGTGGCAAGCTCGGGCCACGCGGAAACGACACGGGTCTCCGAAGCCGGGAAGGGCAGCAGCTTCTGCATCCGGAAGGCCACGACCGCGTCCCTCTTCTTTGGCTCGTCCTTGACCTCGTCGTTCGGGAAAAGACGAAATCGGGTCAGCACGTCGGGTACCACCAGAGCGGCGCGGGCGGCGGAGGTGGCGCCAATCCGGGCCAGAACGTCCTTGATCGCGGCACGGATCTGTTCGCGATCCACAAAACCGGGGTCCTCGAGGGTGGGAGCCAGGCTTCCCGCGGAAAGAGCCTCGCTCGCGAGTGCTTTCAACTCGAGGGTGCCGCGCCTCTTTTCCACCCGCGCGCCCACGATGGCGGACGAAGAAAACTCGAGAGCCACGGAGGCCCCGGCCGGGTCCAGAAAATAGCGACGCAGCCGCCCCATCATCAGACGACCTCCACGAAGGTGACCTTGTTGATCTCCTGAAGGGTGGTGATGCCGGCGAACACCCGGTTCAAGGCGGAGTCGCGCAGGAAAGTCATGCCCTCGTCGCGCGCCGCTCGTTTGATCTCCGAGGCCGGCCGGCGGGCGAGGATGAGTTCGCGGACATGTTCGGTCACGTCGAGCAGTTCGCAGATCGCGGTGCGGCCCTTGAAACCGGTGCCTCCACATTCAAGACACCCGGCTCCCTCGTAGAAGGTGTGATCGGTGTACTTCGAAACATCGAGGCCCGACTCGACCAACAGCGCTTCACTCGCCCGGACCGACCGCTTGCAGTGCTCGCAGATCGTGCGCACCAGGCGCTGCGCCATCACGCAGTTGAGAGCGGAGACAAAGTTGTAGGGCTCGATCTTCATGTTGAGGAAGCGGCCCAGCACGTCGATCACGTTGTTGGCATGGACCGTGGTGAAAACCAGGTGACCGGTAAGGGCCGACTGGATCGCGATGTCGGCGGTTTCGTGGTCGCGGATTTCGCCGACCATGATCTTGTCGGGATCGTGACGCAGGATCGAACGCAGTCCACGCGCGAAGGTAAGGCCCTTCTTCTCGTTGACGGGAATCTGGGTGATGCCGCGGAGCTGATATTCGACCGGATCCTCGATGGTGATGATCTTGTCTTCTTCAGTGCGGATCTCCGAGAGGGCGGCGTAGAGGGTGGTGGTTTTCCCGGAGCCGGTCGGACCCGTGACCAGCACCATGCCGTAGGGCTCGCGAATGAAGCGCCGGAACCGCGCCAGTTCCTTCGCTTCGAAGCCCACGATGTCGAGCCGCAACGATGAGAACTGCTTCGACAGGTTCTCCTTGTCGAGGATGCGGATGACCGCGTCTTCGCCATGCACCGACGGCATGATCGAGACGCGGAAGTCGATCTGCCGCCCGCCCAGCCGCACGCGGAAGCGGCCGTCCTGCGGCACCCGCTTCTCGGCGATGTCGAGTTCGGCCATGACCTTGATGCGGCTGATGATCTCCGCGTGGTGCTCCTTGGCGATCGGCTTCATGGCCGGCTGCAGGACGCCGTCGATGCGGTACTTGATCTGGACCTCGTTGTCCCGCGTCTCGATGTGGATGTCGGAGGCGCGGCGCGAGAGCGAATCGAACAGGGCCGAATCGACCAGGCGAACGATGGGCGACTTGTCCTGGGCCTGAATCGAGTCGACGGAGAGGGTTTCGCCTTCATCGCCCTCGCGGACGATCTGCATGATCAGCGATTCGGACGCCTGCTCCAGCACGCGCTGCGAGCCCTGACCGCGCTTGAGCGCTTCCCCGATCGCCGAGGGCGTACCCACCGCGGCCTGAATCCGGCGGTTCAGCAAAATGGCCAGGTCGTCGATCACGGTCAGGTCCGAGGGATCGGCCATGACCAGGACCAGGCGTCCTTGTTCCTCGCGGTAGGGAAGGAAGTTGTAGCGGAACATCAGATCCACCGGCACGCTCTGGAGAATCTGCGGGTCGGGGGCGAAAGACGTCACATCGAGAAACTGGAGCCCCAGGCGCGAGGCGAGGGCCCGCGCTGCCGATTCCTCTCGATCCGCCACACTCTCCGTGACCGGCGCGGGCGTGGACCTAACGGTGGCGGCGGTTGTGGCCACGCCTAACTCATCCTCGTCTGAAGGGTCGAAAACATCTCGAACATCGGCAGATATAGGGCCAGAACCAGAGCGCCGATCACCACCGCCATCACCAGCAGGAGGACCGGTTCGACGAGGGCGAGAATGGTCTGCACCTTTACTTCCAGATCCTCATCGTAGAAGTCCGCGACCTGGTTGAGCATTTCTCCCAGGGCGCCCGTGCTCTCGCCTACGCGAATCATCTCGACGGTGAGCGGCTCAATGTGGCCGGTGGCATCGAGGGCCATCGAAAGACTCTTGCCCTCCTGAATCTGGGGAACCGCGGCCGAGGCCGAGGCCGAAATGGCGCGATTCCCCACCGAAGCGGCGGCCACGCCGAGGGACTGAACCAGCGGCAGCCCACCGGTCAGAAGGGTCGACAGGCTGCGCGCGAGCTGGCTGGTCGAATAGGTGCGCATGAGCGGCCCGAAGAAAGGAAAGTGGAGGATCCAGCCATCAAAGCGCTCCCGGTTGGGCGCCGCCTGAAGCCACGAAAGCATGCCTGCACCTCCGGCCAGCACCGCAGCGAAGAAGGGCAGGCTCCAGGTCCGAACGATCTCGGACAAGGCCAGAAGAATTCTGGTGGGAAGGGGAAGTTCCGCCCCGAAGGTGCTGTAGAAGCTGGAGAACTGGGGCAGCACCTGAGTGAGCATCACGTACATCAGAAAGAACATCCCGGAGAAAAGCACAAGAGGGTAGACGGATGCGGCGATGACTTTTTTCTTGATGCTCTGATTGAGCTTGATGTAGGAGACGAACCGCCTGAGGACCGCTTCCAGATTGCCGCTGCGCTCCCCCGCGATCAGACTGGCCGAGAACATGGGCGGATAAAGGGCCCCTTCCTGGCGAAAGGCCTCCGATAACGCGGCGCCTGACTTGATGCGATCACGAACCGCGGCGAGCGATCGCTTGAAGATGGGCTCACGCTGCCGTTCGACCATCAGATCCATCGACTGGGTGAGCGGGAGGCCGGCCTTGAGGAGAGCCGCGATTTCCTGTCCGAAGAGTTGAAGGTTCTCCGCCTTGACCCGCGGGGCCATGAGCCGGAACCCCGCTTTCGCCTGACGGTGTGAGAAGAGGAAAAGACCCTGACGCAGAAGGTCGGCCCGCAGAGCCTCCTCATTCGGCGCGTCAAAAGTCCGCTCCACGATCTCACCCGCGGCGGTGCCGACCTTGCAGATGTACTCCATAAGTTATTGGAACGGTTGAGTGTAGCAGCCGAGGTGTTCAGACCCCGTGTTCAGACAGGACGAAGGGGGATGAACTCCAGGAGCAGGTTGAGTCCGTAAACGACCGCGGCGGCCAGGAGGAGCAGGGCGAGGGGCAGCCGGACGGCCTCCGATCCGAGGCGTCTCAGCCCGGGAAGATCAACCAGCGAAGTCAGTTTCTGCGGTGGATAAGCGCGCATCGCCTCGTCGTCGAAAACCATCGCCGCCACCATCACCACGACCGGAGTCAGGGCCAGAAGGTAGCGCACCTCGACCGGCGAGACCAGAGCGATCAGGGCGAGAGCGAGACCCGCGAACAGGAGACTGCGACTCAAAGGGAGCACCAGGCGGATTCCCGCGACCAGAACGGCCAGCACCACGAGAAGAGCGAGCGGCCACCCGGCGCCATCGAGGAGGTGTCTGGGAAGCCGCCAGGGATCGAACACGCCCGAGCTTCCTCCCCGCTCTCCCAACAATCGCGGAACGTGGCTCAGGATCATCGGAAGGAAGGTGGCGTAGTAGGCCCCCGCCAGGATGACGCCGAGGAGCAATGGCTTGAAAGCGGGTCCGTGCCGATCGGTCGAAAATACGAACGTCGCGAGGAGGACAACGATCGCGACGATGAAGGCCGAGAGGTGGGCGGTGGCCGATAGGGCGATGAGGGTTGTGAGAATTGCCGCCCGGAGGGCGCCCTTCGGCAGAAGGCCGGCCCCGGCCAGAAACAGGACGAAGATCGCCTGCGCGAAAACATTGGAGAGATTGCCAAAGCCCATCGTCTTGATGTTCACGGGTGCGAAGGTCCAAAGAAGGACGGCCATGGCGGCCAGGTTTGCGGACGAACGCGCGAAGAGAGCGGCGAGAGCCAGAGCGGACAACGAAGAGAAGAAAGCCGCGCCGTGGCGGACCACCGCGACATTGACCGGTCCCGAACCCGAAAAGGGGCTGAGCAGACCGTAGAAGCTGAAGCCATAAGGAATCTCGAAGGGCGGCTTATGGTCGGTGCGACTCGTGGGAAACAGATTCCCTCGAGCCACTTCTCCAAGCTTGTTCCCGTGAAGCTGGGCATCACCCTGAATCACCAGGGGCGAAGGAGGAAGCACGCCGTGTGCGGTGACCGCCGTCATCAGGACGGCCTGGAGGACACTCCTGGAGGCCGCAGTCCCGCGACCGCGCATGGCTATCAATGCCGAAATCGCATTGCCCGCGGAAACGAGAGCCGCGCATTCGAAGAGCCATGCGGACCGCCACAGTCCTGCGGGCAGAATCATCAGCAGAAAAAACGCGATCGGCAGCAAGGCCGCGGCGAGGCTCAGGCGGGACATCGCGGATACCGCGACGGCCACCAGCACCACCACTCCCCACGAAAACCACACTCTGCGGGGAACCGAAGGCGCCGTCGCTGCCGCGGGGCCCGCAGGAGTCACGGATAAAGAAACAAACTGGGTTCCAAGCGCGCGGGTCGAGGTCTCGAAACCTTCGGTCTCAACCCCAAACTCCAGGTCCCGACCGGCCAGGGAGATCCTCCTGACGAAGGTTCTTTCTCCGCGCCTGAGCCCACCAACCACGGCGCCGTTTGCGACCAGCGTGAGGTCCGTCCGATGGTCTCGGACCTCGAGCGTCACATCGACCGGCCCCGGACCGACATCTTTGAAGCGGAAAGTTGATTGGGGGCGCAGCCACCGGATCGCTCCCCCTCCGATCTGGTTCTCGCGGGGCTCAAGGCCGGTGACAGAAAATGCGTCGTCGGTGCCGACGGCGAGGCTCGCGAACGAGGTCGAATGGTCCGCGATCAGGGCGGGCACGACGAAAAGCCCGCCGATTCCTGTGAAAATCGCGAACACGACGGTCGAGGGCAACCTGCGCATCAGAACGCGGGCAAGTTTGGCAGAACACCCGGATTCCATAGTTGTCCTCCTCCCGATAGACTTTCAAGGACAACGCCTCCAAAGGAATCCCATGACCCAAATTCAGGCAATCGAAGAAGCACTCGGAAAAGACGCCCGCGCCCTTCTGGACCACAAGTGCGCGACCATCTCGAAAGACCGGCTGCACCTGCCCGACCCGGATTGGGTTTCCCTCAATCACGGACCCTCGGATCGTCCGGTGCCCGTCCTTCGGTCGCTTCAGTCGATGTTCAACACCGGCCGCCTCCGCGGCACCGGCTACTTGTCGATCCTCCCCGTCGACCAGGGCATCGAACACTCGGCCGGCGCCTCCTTCGCGAAGAACCCCGACTACTTCGATCCCGAGAACATCGTCAAGCTCGCGATCGCGGGCGGCGGCAACGCGGTGGCTTCGACCCTCGGCGTGCTCGGCGCGTGCGCGCGAAAGTACGCGCACAAAATTCCGTTCATCGTCAAAATCAACCACAACGAGTTCCTCACCTACCCGAACAAGTTCGACCAGATCATGTTCGG
>CAZFQH010000262.1:0-6264 GCA_964520805.1 uncultured Acidobacteriota bacterium
CGGGAAATCCCGCGTCCTTCGCCTGCTTCATGATCGGCATGGTGGCCTGGCTGGGTGTGGCGGCCAGAAGAAAGGCAGTGGCGACAACGGCGGCAAGGGGCTTGTTCATTGTGTTCGTGTTCATTTCCTTCATCTGTGAATCTATCGGGCTGATCTTTTGGGAGCGGATGGCTTCTAGGCCCGGCCTTAGTGTTGGGGCGCGACCCTTGTCTGTACCCTACTTCATGCGGCGCTTTGTGTTCGGCTCGCCTACCGCCTGACCTCATTGCTGTGGCAGTATCGCTGCCACAGATCGACTTAAGAATGAGCCGAACGCCCCCTTCAGTTGATGCAAAGGCATCAAGGACCTCTAAGTCCACGGACTTGCTGGACTTGCTCGCCTCGGGCGACCCCCCGGCCTTCGCCAACGACCAGAACCACCGCATTATTTTCTGGAACAAAGGCGCCGAGCGGATGATGGACCGCACCGCAGCGCAGACCCTGGGCCGACTCTGCCACGAGATTTTCTGCGGCAAGGATCCTTTCGGGAATCGCTTCTGCGGCGAGAGTTGCTCGGTGGACACGTCGATGGCGCGCCACGAGGGCATGAACCGGTTCGAAATATCTGTGGGCGAGCGAAACCGGATGCGTTCGATCGGGGTAACGGTGGTCGAGATCCCGGGGTCACGAGCCGGAACCTTCACGGCCGTCCACATCATGGACGAGATCGATGAGAAAGGGCGCTTGGCCCGCGAACTCGCCAGATTGCGCGAGTTCACCGCCGCCCCATCGCACGCAGCCCAAAGCGCCGGGGGCCCGTCCCACGACGGTAGTGTGCCAATCACCCTTCATCGCTCCCCCTCCCAGGGAGGGCAACCCCCGGAAATGGACGCGAGCGTCACCGAACAACTTTCCGAGCGCGAGTTGGACGTCCTGCGCGCCATCGCCTCCGGACTCGCCAACAAAGACATCGCGAACTCGCTGCACATCTCCGTGGCCACCACGCGCAACCACGTCCAGCACATCCTCAAGAAACTGGACGTCCACTCCAAACTCGAAGCGGTGGCCCTGGCTTTCCGCAACGGCTGGGCCTGAGCCTCACCGCCTCCGAATCGTCGCAACGAGGCCGCGCGCGTTTCGAACGGGAGGAAATCCTCACCCGCTGGACGCAGCAGGTGAGGTCTGGAGCCTCTCCTAAACCTAAAACCTGAAGCCGAGCGAAAAGAAGTAGCTCCGCGCCGCCTGATAGTCGCCCGGAGAAAGTGCTCGGCCGAAGTTGGGGCCGAGTTCGAAGTGACACCCTGCACCGGAGCGGTCGTGAAGGGGTTGAACGCCTGCATCGTTCGGGCGGGGTTCTGGTTCGAGGCGCTGTAGACCGTTTGGTTGCCCGAATTGTCTTGAGCGGCCTGATTCAGGGCGTTGTCGACCACCACCTTCACAAAGAGTTCGCCCGAAAGTATTGTTGCTCTCGAACCGGTCCTTCTTCGTGTAGCCCACCTTCACCGTGTGCTTCTGGGAAATGGCGTACGTAAGTTTGCCCTCGAAGCGCTTGTCGTTCACGCCGTTGTCGTAGACGATATTGGTGAACACCGAAATCTGCGCGGTCTTGTAGTCGGGTAGCGTGCGGCGCCGAAAAACCAGAGCTTGTCCTTCAGGATGGGTCCGCCGAGGGTGGCTTCGTATATCGGGACTACGACGTTGCGCCTGGGATCTTCGTTCAGGCTCTTCTCGAACGGAGTGAGGGCCCGCCACTTGTCATTGTCGAAGGTCACGCGGAGCGAACCGCTGAAGATGTTGCTGCCGGACTTCGTGAGAATGTTTGCCACCCCGCCCAAAAAGCGTCCGTACTCGGCGGAGATCGCGGCGGTCGAGGTCTTCGTTTCCTCGATGGCGTCTTCGATGAAGAGAAGGCGCTCCTGGTTTCGCAGGGTTTCGTTCAGCACCACGCCGTTCAGGAGGAAGAGGCCTTCATAGGAGGCGGCGCCGGAGAAAGAGATGTTGCCGTCGGGACCCGTGCCAGCGGTGCCAGGGGCGAGCAGGACGGCACCCCGAACGTCGCGGCCGACCGGCAGGAGATCGATTTGATCGGCCTTGTAGCTCGCGGCTGACGTTGCCGACTGCGTGAAATCATTCCCAGCATCCGCCGTGACAACAACTTCTTCCACGAGGCCGGCCACCGCCAGACGAGCATCGAGAGCCAAGCTCTCCGCCAGTTGAACCCGCAGGCTCAGGGTCTTCGGCGAAAAGCCGGGGAGTTCAAACTTCGCCGAGTACTCGCCCGCCGGCAGGAAGGGAATGATGTAGTCGCCGTTCTTTGAAGTGACGGCAGTGCGGGCGCCCTGAAGCGAGGGAGAGGTGGCGGTGACCGTAACGCCGGGCAGCCGCCCTCCCTGGGCATCCTGAACCTTGCCGGTGATGGTTCCCGTGGGGGTGGTCTGGGCGAAACTGGGCGAGGCGAGCAGCAAGCCGAAAGCCAGGGCCACGAGGGTTCTTGACTTCATAATCGTTCCTCCTGGAAATGGGCGCATCCCGACGGAAATGAAGGGGCAGGACTTGTGCCTGCCCTCCGCATAGATGCGAGGCCCGGGAAACAGGGCGCCGCGCCCATGCTCGGGGTGGATTATAGGACCGCCCCGGTCATCGAAGGGTGTGGGCGCTGGCCGGTCCCGCGTGGGTAGCCGTTACGAGGCCAGCACGTGGTCCTTGAACTGGACTCTCAGAACCTTCTTGTCGAACTTGCCCACGGATGTCTTCGGGATCGCGTCCATGAAGACGACGTCGTCCGGCAGCCACCACTTGGCGATCTGCGGCCGCAGATGGTCGAGGATCATGTCCCGGGTCAGACGGTCCTTCGCTTCTGGTCTCGGCACCACACAGGCGAGCGGACGTTCGTCCCACTTCGGATGGGGAACCGCGATCACCGCGGCCTCCGCGACACCGGGGTGGGCCATGATGAGGCCTTCGATCGCGATACTCGAGATCCACTCGCCGCCCGACTTCACGAGGTCCTTGGTCCGGTCGGCGATCCGGACGTATCCATCGGCGTCGATAGTGGCTACGTCGCCGGTGCACAGCCACCCGTCCTTGAATTTCTCCGGCGAGGAGGCGTCGTTGTAGTAGGCCGCGGCCACCCAGTTCCCGCGGGCCTGCAACTCGCCGACACTCTTCCCGTCCCACGGCAGTTCGAGACCGCTGTCGCCCACAATTCGTAGCTCAACCCCGAAGAGCGGCCGTCCTTGCGAAAGCAGGGCATCCGTCCTGGTTTCTTCGGAGGCATCCTGGTGGGCGGAAATCGGCCTCGCCATGCTCCCAAGGGGTGAGGTTTCCGTCATGCCCCACGCGTGGATGACGTGAATGCCCAGATCCTTCTTGTATGAGGCCTGAAGAGCGGGGGGCAGAGCGGACCCCCCACACAGGAGCCGGTCGAGCGACTTCAGTTGATCCTTCACCTTCACCAGGGAGGGAAGCAGCGCCTGGAGGATGGTAGGCACCCCCCCGCCGCAGGTGACGCCGGTTTCCGCCATCAGGCCCGCGATGGCGTCGGGGATCATGAATCGCCCCGGGAAGACGATGTCCGCGCCCATCATGAGGCACGCGTACGGCAGGCCCCAGGCATTGGCATGGAACATCGGCACCACCAGCACGGAGACGTCGCGTTCGGAGAGAGCGAAGCAGTCGACGAGGGACAGCGCGTACGAGTGCAGCACATCCGAGCGGTGCGAGTAGACAACGCCCTTGGGATGACCGGTGGTGCCGGAGGTGTAGCACATGGCCGCGGCCTGCCGCTCGGGCAGGTCGAGGGAATAGTCGATCGGCTCGACATTCGCGATGAGCGCCTCGTAGTCGTGGGTCCCAGGAATAGGGTCCCCGCCCACGTCGTTGATGACAATGATGTCGCGCACGCACGTGACCTTCGGCGCGACCTTCTCCCACAAGGGCCAAAGGCACTTGTCCATGATCAGCACCCGGTCCTCCGCGTGCTGGACGATGTAGGCGATGTCGTCCGGGAAGAGTCTCAGGTTGAGGGTGTGAAGCACCGCACCCATACACGGAGCCGCGATGTAGGCCTCCAGATGCTCTTGATGATTCCAGCTCAGGGTTGCCACGCGGTCGTGATCCTTCACCCCCAACCCGCGCAATGCCGCGGCCAGTCGCCGGCTTCGTTCGATCACTTCCGCGAAGGTGGCGGTCTTCTTCCCGTCCGCGGTTTTCGTGATCACCTTCTTGCGCGGGTGCAACTTCTCCGCGTGACGGATCAGGTTCGGAAGATTGAGCGGCACATCCTGCATCAGTCCCAACATGGCGCATTGGCTCCTTGACTATTGGACGTCGTATTCGGGTTTGGCTAGGCCCATAATGTACTTGTCGAACCAGCCGACGAGGTGGCGGAGACGCTCGACGCGATGGGACAGGCCCCCGGATCGAGAAAGATCGTGGGTCTCCCCCGGGAAACGGACCATGACGGTGTCTACCTTCATGTATTTGAGAGCGCGGAACATCTGCTCGCCACCGTCCGAGGGGGGCGTCCGCAGATCGTCCTCACCCTCGATCAGCATCAGCGGGGTCTTGACGTTGCCGACATGGGTGAGCGGCGAGCGAGCCGCGAAGTCTTTGGGATCCTGCCAGGGAGCCGCCTTGAACCAGGAGGGCTTAAAGAGCACGAAGTCGGCGGTGTACCAGAAACCCGACCAGTCCGCGATGGACCGCTGCGACACCGCGGCTTTGAAGCGATGGTCGCGGGTGATGATCCAGTTGGTCAGGACGCCGCCGCCACTACCGCCGGTGACGCCGAGCTTCGCGGGGTCCACCCACCCGCGCTTCACCAGTTCGTCGACGCCCTGAAGCAGATCCTTGGAGTCGTCACCCGGATAATTGTGCTGAATGATGTTGGCGAAGTCCTGTCCGTAGGTCGTCGAGCCGCGCGGGTTCGGGTAGAGCACGATGTATCCCTTGGCGGCCATCCACTGGATCTCGTGGAAGAAAGTGTGTCCGTAGGCCGCGTGCGGGCCGCCGTGGATATTGAGGATCATCGGGTACTTCTGCGAAGAATCGAACTTCGGCGGCTTCTGGACCAGGGCGTGAATCTTCTTGCCGTCGAAGCTCGTGTACCAGACGTCCTCGGCGGGAGCGAGTTCGAGGCCATTGAATAGCGCGTCGTTGAATGAAGTGAGCCGCGTTGCCTTGCCCGTGGCCGGATCAACGGAGTTCAAGTCGCCCAGAACCACGGTGTTCGAGAGGAGGGCGACCAGAGTCTTCCGATCGGTGGACGCCGAGTACTGCATCACCTCCTGATCTCCGGTGGTCAGCGGAGTGACCGCTGCCGTCTTGGCGTCGATCCGCTGGAGATTCGCCCGGCCCTGCTCGCCGACCTTGACGATGATCGAGCTTCCGTCCGGGCTCCAAAGGAGACCCCCGGCGGCACCGCCGCGGGGTGGGGCCTGATCGCCGGAAAGCCCTGCGCCGATCTCGAAGTCGTAGGCTGCGGTCAGATTTCGGGGAGAGCTGAAAACGCCGCCGGTGATTTCGACCGTGAACAGATCCGACTGATCGAACGATCGCGGTGGCTTTATGTTCTTCGAGCCGATGAACGCGAGCCGGGCGCCATCGGGAGACAGCGAAACGTTGCCCATGTTGCCCTCGAAGTCGAAGACCAGCTTTGAATCGCCGCCCGAGAGGAGAACCGCCCAGAGTTGCGAGCGCGAATCCTCGTAGTACGGCTCCTTGATATGCAGGGAGTTGTAGTAAAGGGTGGCGCCATCCTTGGAAAAGAAAGGAGACGCCGCGCCGAAATCGTCGTTCGAAACCTGCCGCGGTTCGGTGGCAGAGCCGTCGGACAGGGTCACCGAATAGATCTGGGCTTTGCGCGTCGGGTCGTTGTACCCAGCCCCATTGGCGCGATACACCGCCCGCGTGATCACCTTGACGTCTGAAGGCTTCGCGGATTCCCTGGGCGGATTCTTCGCGAGCCGAAGGTCTTGCTCCGTGGTCGTGCTCGTGAAGACCATGGTCTTGCCGTCGGGTGAGAACGTGGCCGCACCCGCGCCCATGGGCAACTCGGTGACCGCCTTGGGCTCCCCGCCCCCCATCGGAATCAGGTAGATCTGCGGGGGCTGGCGCTTCCCGTCTTTCTCGGCCACCCGCACGAACGCGAGCAGCGTTCCATCGGGGGAAAAACGCGGTGCCGTATCCCGCGGACCCGCGGTGAATCTCCGCGGCACCGTCCTGCCGTCCGTGGCCGCCATCCAGATCGAGGTCTCGTACTCGTCCTTCTTCGCATTCGCGTCC
>CAZFQH010000263.1:0-6249 GCA_964520805.1 uncultured Acidobacteriota bacterium
ACCTGGCGCTGAACGTCGTCGTGGTGGGCGTAGCCATCCATGAGGTCTTCAGCCATGGCCTCCTGGTCGATCCCTGGTGGCAGGGCCTGTTCACCCGGCAGTCCCTGGCTGGCGATCGGCCTGGCCCTTGTTCTCTTCCCCAAGCTCGCTCTCGGACTCTCGGGCCCACCGCTTTATGGGCGATGGTTTTGGCACGCTCTACGACGCGGCCACCATCGCAATCCTGTGGTTCGCCGGTGCTTACGCCATGGCCGGCTTCCTGAATCTGGTCCCGCGTTATCTCCCGGCCCTACGGCATGGCTCCAGACTGGGCCAGGGCCGCCAGACCATTCGCTGCAAGCCGGTGAAGATGTCGTCTTCCTCGAGATGATCCAGGGCGACGCCTCCGCTTTCGCCGAGGACATCGACGTGCGAGGGGTCAAGATCGTGGCGCATCGGATCCTCCGTTGCACCACGCCCGCCATTCCCAACGCCATCGCGGCCATCCTGCTGAAGGCGCAATCCGACTCGGGCCAGACTTCTCACGCCTACTTCGGCTGGACCGAAGGCAATCCGATCGTGTACGTCCTGAAACACATCTTCCTGGGCGAGGGCGACACCGCGCCGGTGACGCGCGAGGTCCTGAGGCGCGCGGTCCGGAATCCGGAGCCGCGGCCCGGGATCCATGTTGGCTGAGCCGCCCTCTAACGGGGTGGGCCCCTATTTGCGGTCGGCCCGCCGCGCGGTCTCGATGTCGGCCACCAACTGAGGATGGACCTTGAAGCCGGCCTTCTGGGCGGCCTTTACGTGCGTATGGGCCTCCTCGTAGTTTCCGCGCTTGATGCAGATGACGGCGAGGTTGTTATGCGCCTCTCCGTATTTCGGGCGCAGCTTCAGGGCTTCGCGGTAGGCCTTCTCGGCCTCATCGACTGAACCCGAGCGCAGATACGCCGAGCCAAGGGCGAGGGCGAACTCCGCAGGCGGGTCGGCCACCCCGTGATCGCTGCCGCGGAGCCGTTCCAGCGATCTCATGCCTACCTCGATGATGGCGATGCGCTCCTGGATGCGCTGGCGCTCGGCGTCGGAACGGGCGGCCCGCTGAAGAGTTTCCAGTTCGCGAATCCGGTCCTGGAGCAGACGGATCTGGTCCTCACGCCTGGCTTCCCGGTCGAAGCCCCGCTCCGTGCTGTCCGCCACCGATCGTTCCCAGGCCTGGCGGCAGGCCAGGTAGGCGCGGACGGAGTCGTCGTACTGTTTGAGCGCGATGTAGGCCTTGCCCAGGCTGAAGTAAGCGAGGTACGAGTTGGGATCGAGCTTCACCGCCCGGCGCAATTCCTGTTCCGCCTCTTCGTAGCGCTCGGTCTGCAGCGCTTCCACGCCGAGGCGGTAGTGCTGCTCCGACGCCTGGAGCCGCTGCTTCGCCTGC
This sequence comes from uncultured Acidobacteriota bacterium, assembly GCA_964520805.1. Classification (GTDB taxonomy): domain Bacteria; phylum Acidobacteriota; class Vicinamibacteria; order Fen-336; family JAGNNV01; genus JAGNNV01. The sequence goes on from CAZFQH010000263.1 coordinate 1,406, forward strand.
GCGTCGTCTTGCAGGCGGACGGGTTCTTGAAGGAGCACGAGACCTAAAACGGCGAGTAGACCAATCATGGGAGCGCAAGCGAGACAAGCGGAGAGTAAGGGAAACGAGCGCGGTTTGCCAGTCTATCCGCAGGGCCGCGGCCGGTCCTGGCCCAACATCGGCGCGCCCCGGCCCCCAGGCAGGCACGTCCTCGCGCTCGCCCAACGGGGCCTCCGTCGCCTCATCACCCGCTTCTAGAAGCGCGTGATGAGGCCGGCCTGAACGAGGCGGGGAGCGCCGGGAATGAGGCCGCGGCTGCGGTCGGCAATGTACAACTCGTCGAACACATTCTTCGCGGTCACGAAGAGAGTGAGCTTGCGGATGTCGCAGTTCAGGGCCAGATTCCACACCGTGCTCGACGGAACCAGGCCGCGCTGGCCATCGGCGGTGGAGACGCGGGTGTTGAGATCGTCGGTGAACTGCTCGCTCACATGCACCGCCTCAGCCTGCAGGGTAATTCCGCGGGGATGCCGATAGCCCACCGCGGTGGTGAGCGTCGTCTCGGGGGCGTAGGGCAACCGGTTGCCGCTCACGCTGACCGCGGTTGCCCCCGCGATTCCACTGAACCGCGCGCCCTCGAAGCGGGCGGTGGGCAGGGCGGTGAACGCGGCCCGCAGAAAGACGTTGTGAGGCGCCCGGAGCAGCGTGCCGGTGTCGAGCCGAAGGGCCATTTCAAACCCCTGATGCAGGGTCGCACCGCCGTTGGTGAGAGTGGCGCCCACCCCGCCGGCGAGCGAAGCAGGGACAATCTGGTTCAAGTAGTCGTTTCGAAAGAGCGTCGCTTCGAGCCGAAGGCCCGGACGCGGCAGACTGCGCATTCCCACCTCATAGTTCCAGCTCTTCTCCGCTTCGAGATCCACCGTCCCACCGGTGTTGCTCACGATGTCCTCCGTGCGCGGCGGTGCAAAACCTCGGTGGGCGCCCGCAAACACGCTGAAGCGGTCGCTTCCCTTGTAAGACAGGCCCACGCCCGGCACCCATTGCGTCAGTTCGGTCCGGCCCGTAACGCCTAGGCCGCCATTGCCCAGGCGGTTGGTTCGCTCGTACTTGACCGATTCGAAGCGCGCGCCCGCGCTTGCCGTGAAAGGGCCGAGCAGGAGCCGGTCCTGGAAGAAGGCGGAATAGGCGCTGTTGGTTCGACGGTTGTCTTCGACCCGAACTCCCGTCCGCGCGACGGGGGAGGCTCCGTTCTCCTGCAGGCGCTCCTGGATCTCGTGATGGGCCCGCACCCCTACCTCCGCTTCGCTCCTCACGCCGAACAATCCGATATCGAAACGCAGGCGAGGTTCGATGCCGTAGTGGGTGAAGTCGCGCAGTCGGCCCTCGTTGCCACAGGTCGTGAGCAGGTTGGCCATGCCCCCGCACGAAGCGTCGGCGCGGTCGTTCGGCCGCTGCGCGGAGTTACTCGACTGCCGCCACCAGTCACGGCTGAACTTCGAGCCGTAGACATGCGTGGTCAGGAGGGTGCGTCCTTTAAGCAGGGTGTGCTTTACCGAACCGCCGAAGCGTTGGCCCTTGAACGCGTCGTTCTCGAAGACGTTGCCCCGGGGCGCGCGTTCCCACTCGGCTAGGGTGAGGCCGGTATACGTGATCTGCGAATCCTCGCCGTAATAATTGGCCTTCATGGTCACGGTGTGAAGCGGACTCAAAGTGAGGACCGTCTTGAGGTTCGCGTCGTTCAGCGCGGAGTGAAGGTTGTCCCGCGAGCCATTGCCCTGTTTCCGCATGTATTCCGCGAGCACGGCGGTGCGACCCCACGTACCGCCGGCGGAAGCCTGACCGTTCCGGTATTCGCGATTGCCCGAGGCGAGCCGAAGATTGGCGACGGGGCGCAGAGGAGGCGCCGGGGTCAGGTAATTGATCACCCCGCCGACCGTCACCGGGCCGTACGCGATCTGGCCCGCACCCTTCACCACTTCGATGCCGTCGAAACGCTCGACCGGGGGATGGTAATAGGTGGCGTTGTCGCCGTAAGGCGCGTAGGTGACGAATATTCCGTCCTCCAGAAGCAACACCTTGCTCGAACGCGTCGGATTGAGGCCGCGGATCCCAATGTTGGGCCGGAGGGCCATGCCCTCCTCATCGCGGATGTTCACACCGCTCACTTTGCGAAGCCCTTCGTTGATGTTCGTCACCCGCGAGGTCTCCATCTCGGCCCGGTCGATGGTCTCGACCGAACCGGGGATACGTTCCACGGTCTCCGCGCTGCCCGCCAATCGGGTTCCGATGACTGTCACCTCGTCGGTGAAGGCCCCGGGACGCAGAACCAGGTGAAGGTCCTTGGCCTCGGCCAGGCGGATACTCCGCCTGGAGGCCGAAAACCCGGGTGCCGTGGCCACAATTTCGTAGGGAGCGCTTCCGGCGTCTGGAGCCTCGAGCCGGAAGCGACCATCGGTCTCCGCAAAAGTGGTGGCGAGGTAACCCACCGAGTCCCGCCGCAGGGTCACCACCGCGCCGGGGATGGAGAGCCCGGAAACGTCGAACACCCGCCCGAAAGCCACGGACTTCAGGGGCTGCGCCGTGGCGCCATCAGGTGCCGCTAGAACGAGCACCAACACTGCCGTGGCCGTGTATTGAGGACTCATTTTTATCATGCTGAACATGAAATCCTGTTTCATGTTGTTGAGAATACGCCGCCGTCTATGGGCACGTCAATGGTCTATCTGCATCGAGGCCCGGGCGGCTCGCTTTCGCGTTTCGGCCGTCGATCCAGCCAACCTGGCGGTGCGCGCGATTCCTTTCGGGTCGAGATCGGTCGCATCGTCGCCTTCGATGACGGCGCAGTGAACGTCGCGCGCGCGGCGCGATCAGCTTTTCATCGAGGAGCGCCGTCTTGCCACCACCCCGGCGCGCTGATGAGATTGAACGTTGCTCGTCGTCAAGATGACGCCGCTATGAGACGACCCGCTCCGGTCGCCGGGGTGAGGGAGGGACGGTCTCACCTCGGGAGTTTCTGGGAAACTGACCACCGTTTCCAACCCTCTTCCCAGGCATCGTTGAGCAAGTCGGACACTTGTCCCCACTCGCCGGGATTGTCGGGGGTCGAGGAGTTGCGGGACACCAGCCTCGCCTCCCAGCCGCCGGTGTCGGGCCGACGTACGAGGAACTCCCGATCCGCCTGGGACGTTTCGGACTCGGCCCATGGACCGTCGTTACGGAATACGGAGGTTCTGCGGTAGCGCATCGCCCGAAAATCCACCGTGTGATCGACGTACACCGGGAGCCTTTCGGAACCCTCCTCTTCTGCCGGGTCATCAAGGCGAAAGGATAGGACCCCCGGATCATCTGTGTGGGGGACGGGTTGGCGTCGCAGCCCGAACCAAAGCGTCGTAGCCACTCCGATCACCAGAACGACGATGAAGGTCGCCATTGGCCCAACTGTATGTCAGCGGCCCATTCGTGCCAACGGGTTTAGCGGGACCGCTTGACCGTTGAGTTCATGATCTTGATGGCCGAAATTATGGATTACTTTTGCTTTCCTTATAGATGTAGGGCTAGGATTCGTGGGAGACGGGCTGACCATTCATATTTGTGAATGGCAAGTGGCCCACCATCACACACTTATCAAGTAGGAGAGTTATGAAGCGATTTCAAGTTGCTCTGACCTGCCTCCTGATTCTTGCCTTTGGCTTCGTGGCCACGGCGCAGGAACAGGGCGGCTCGATTCAGGGCGTCGTCAAGGATGCATCGGGCAGCGTGATTCCCGGGGCGACCGTCGAAGCCAAGGCCGCAGCCGGTTCGACGTTCAGCACCACCAGCGGCGCCGATGGCGCCTTCCGTTTCCCCTCGCTCCCGGCTGGCAAATACACGGTGAGCGCGAGCCTTACGGGATTCACCACCGCCCGATTCGCGAACGTCACCCTCTCCCTCGGCCAGAATCTCCGCACTGACTTCAGCCTGAAGGTCGGCGGACAGACGGAGCAGGTGGAAGTCACCGCCGAAGCCCCGATCGTGGACATGAAGCAGACCGCCCGCATCACCAGCTTCCGCGACGAGGCCATCACCAAGATGCCCAAGGGCCGCGACTTCACTTCTCTCGTCACCCAGTCTCCCGGCGCCAACGCCGAGAGCAAGCTCGGCGGCATCTCCATCGACGGCGCCTCCGGCGCCGAGAACCGCTACATCATCGACGGCGCGGAAACCACCAACCTCCAGAACGGCACCTCGGGCAAGGCCCTCATCACCGACTTCGTCGACGAAGTCGAAGTGAAGTCCTCGGGCTACACCGCCGAGTACGGCGGCGCCACCGGCGGCATCATCAACGCTGTGACCAAGAGCGGAACCAGCGCCTGGCGCGGCGAGGTGGGCGGTTACTTCAGCTCCAACGCCCTGACCGGCGACGCCCGCAAGGTCCTGCGCATCTCCCCGAGCAACGCGAATGCGGCGGAGTACATCACCTACCCCAAGGATGACTCCACCCGCATCGAGCCCGGCTTCCAGATCGGCGGCCCCCTGAAGAGCGAGAAGCTCTGGTTTTTCGCCGGCTATCAGCCTGCCCTCATCGAGACCGACCGCACGGTGAACCCAACCACCTCGTCGAACGCAAACGCGTCCACCATCTCGAAGACTCAGAAGTCCAAGGTCCACTACATCACTTCGAACATCACGGCTCAGCTCTCCCAGAAGTTCCGGGCGCGTATTGCCTACAACCGGAGCACCTCCAAAACCGAAGGACTGCTTCCGGCACTCGGCGGCACCTCCGGCGCGGCCTCGAACTTCAACGTCACCTCCACGTTCCCCAATCAGTCCCTCTCGGGCAACGTTGATTACGTGCGCAGCTCGTCGCACTTCCTGAGCCTCCGCGG
>CAZFQH010000264.1:0-6236 GCA_964520805.1 uncultured Acidobacteriota bacterium
GATCAGTCGTGCCGGTGGGGACAATAGGTCGAGGGCGGCCAGAGTCAGGGTGAGGGTGAGGCTGTGGCCGAGGTCGAAGCCTTCTCCGCGTTGACCGGCCCGCAGCAGGTGACCATGCCAGTGACCACCGTCCCATTGGTCGAACTCACGCCAACGGCCGTCGCTCTGGCCTTTCAGCACAATGGAGGCGTCCTCGACGCTCACTACGTAGCTCTTGCGATGCAACGGGGCTGCAAGCTGGTCACCGCGGACGGACGCTTGATGAACGCATTCGCGCCCCTGGGTCGCTGCATTCACATCGCAGATTGTTAGTAGCTCGCCATTTCAAAGGCAGACATGAAGGACCGCGCCGCACTCCACGGGTCGCGCGTTCTGGGCGTGGAACTGACTCAGCCCACGCGCAGGGCGCCGCGGAACCCCCGCGCGCCGTAGTAGGATTCGGCGCCATTGTGATAGACGAAGACCGTATCGAAACGGCGATCGCAAAAGAGCGCGCCACCCAGCTTTCGAATGCTGGGTGGAGTCTGCACCCAGCTCGACGTGGTGGTGTCGAATTCGCCGAGCTTCTGTAGGTCTCGGTATTGCTCTTCCCTGAGCATCTTGACGCCCATAGCGTCGGCCATGTCCATCGCGCTGTCCTTCGGTTTGTGCTCTTTCCTCGAGTCCAGCGCTTCGCGGTCGTAGCAGATGCTCCGGCGCGCCTTGGGGCTCTGCGCGGAGCAATCACAGAAGATGTACTCGTCCGCCTTCTTGTCGTATCCAACAACATCCGGCTCGCCGTCGGTCTCTTCCATCGCCTGGAGAGACCACAGCGCATCTACATTCTTCTCGAGCTTTGCCTGGACCTTCGCCCACTCCACACCCTGGTGGCGCTTCATGTTCTTCGCGAACCGCGCCTGCAACTTGGTCAGGATCTCGTCCTGTTGCCTGGCGGTGAGCTTCGTCTTTTTCGTGATCATGCAGCCCTCCTTCCTCTCGTCGGAGCGTATGTGAAACAAGCGTGGTTTGCCAGTCAATTCGCATGACCGCGGCCGGTGGCGGGCCCGCCCGGACCGCTCGGGCGCTGCCTCCGAGGGGGCGCCCGACGCGCCAAATCCTCGCGGTGCCCGAGGCTCCGCCGCGCCGCGGTGGGCCGAGACTAGAGCTTCGAGACTCTCGTCGAACCCATACGCCGCAAGGGTCCAGTGGGTCTTCTGTATCAGCGCAACGGCGTCCTTCTGTTCAACAATCGCCGCCGGAATTAGCGCACACAATTCACTAATCGCAAGTGTCCGCGCGGCTCGATCTTCTGCCAACGTCGGTCTCCATTCTGGCCGAAGCACACCATCCCCCCATGCCTCAGCTCCGACCGTCCGATGAACCATAATTTCGGTGGCAGTCGCCAGTGCGCGCAGCACCATTGCGTGGTACGCAGGTCCATCGTCGAACAACTCTCTTAAAACAGGCAGCCTTTCCGGATCGGGAACCTCCGTCCCCCCCCAGTTGAACCTGGAAATGTCTCTCGAACTCACCGGTTGAGTTGTTCGCCCACGTCTCGTTCTCCGCGAGGCTCAAGTCCGCCAGACACCGGATGGCGTCGTCAAACGTCTCGCGCCGCCACACCAACCTCGGCAGGTACCAGAGCACAGGGGCTTCTCGCGTCTGGCGATCCCGGCAAGGTAGCTGGAGAACCGTTCCGCGGGAAGCGCGCGAACGAGTTCCACCGGGATGGCAAAGCTGTCGGGCCTCCGACTCGGTCATGGTGAAAAAAAGGGACGCTCTCCGCGCGTCTGCGGATCGATGATGACGTCCACGACTTCCTTCTCAGCCTTCACAGAACGGGTGACGCCGCTCCCGACCGGCAACCCGACCGAGGTCACCGAGTGCGGCTGAAATCATGTGGAACAACGCTCCGCCGATCAGGGAACCCGCGGCGAAGGCCACGAGCGGGAGCAGGAGCCTCTTCACCGTCGCCTCTCGCAGGAGCAGGGTCACCCCCCGATGAGCGCGATGGCAACTCTCGCACGATGCGTCTCTATGATGGGGCGTGGTCGAACCGAACCCGAGCCCCAGTGATGAAGACCTGCTCGCCGCAGCACGCGGGGGCGACGCCGAGTCTCTAGAGACGCTGATCGCGCGCTATCAGCCGCGAGTGCTTCGTTTCGGGACCCGGATGTGCCGCGATCCGGAGGACGCGCAGGATGTCGTCCAAGAGACGCTGCTGGCGATGGCCCGATCGCTTCGCGACTTCCGCGGCGAGTCCTCGGTCTCGACCTGGCTGTACACCATCGCCCGCAGCTTCTGCATCAAGAAGCGGCGGCGCAGCAAGTTCGCCCCCGCCCACCCGGTCTCCATCGATTCACCCGAGGGCGCGCACCTTCAAGGCCTTCCGGATTCGGGGCCGAGTCCCGAGCGGGCCGCGTTCGGCCATGAGATCGGAGCCGCCCTCGACGCCTCCCTCGCCTCCCTCGAACCGAGACAAAGGGAGGTGCTCCTGTTGCGCGACGTCGAAGGTTTGAGGGCATCCGAGGTCGCGTCGGTGCTGGGCCTGAGCGAGAGCGCGGTGAAGAGTCGCCTGCACCGGGCCCGCCTGACCCTCCGCCAACATATGGCCCCTCTGCTGGGAGTTCCGCTCGACGCCCCTCCCGCCGCGCCTGGATGCCCGGATGTCCTCAGGCTGTTCTCGCGTCATCTCGAGGGTGAAATCGGGCACGACACCTGCTCGGAAATGGAAGCTCACCTCGAACAATGCCCAAACTGCCGGGGGGCGTGCGAGTCCCTCAGGCGAACCCTCGCCCTCTGCAGCGCCATTCCGGAGCGCGAGGTTCCGGCCTCGGTCGCGGATTCCGTCCGGGCCGCGATCAGGTCGATGCTCCGCCACAGAGCGGCCACTTCGGAGGTCTGAGATCGAAACCTGGCAGCCCTAGCGCGCAGTCTCGAAAGCCCGCCCCTCGCCCGCCTCCTCGACCGTCCGCCCGTCGCGGATGTGATAGAGGCGCTTGAAGGTGGGGATGATCTTCTCGTCATGGGTTACCACGATGATGGCGGTGTGATACTGAACCGCCATCTGATGCAGGATGGGCATGACCGAAAGGCCTCGGGCGCTGTCCAATGGGGCGGTCGGTTCGTCGGCCAGAATCACGGGCGGGCGGTTGGCGAGCGCCCGGGCAATCGAGACCCGCTGCTGCTCGCCCCCGGAGAGTTCCGACGGAAGCGCCCCGGCCCGATGCGCCACGTCGAGGGCCTCCAAGAGTTGCCTGGCGCGAGCCCTGGCTTCGGGATTGGGCCGCCCGGCCAGCATGGGCAGGAGGGCCACGTTGTCCGTCGCATCGAGGAACGGGATGAGGTACGGAGCCTGGAAGATGAAGCCGATCCGGTCCCGGCGCAGGGCGCGCAGATCGCCGATCTTCCATCCCCCGTCGTAGATCACGTCTCCGCCCAGAGTCATGCGCCCGCGCGTCGGTTCGATGACGGCTCCCAGGCACTTGAGCAGGGTCGTCTTGCCGGAACCGCTGGGACCGATGAGCCCGACGACCTCTCCGGGGCTCACCGCCAGATTGACGTCCTTCAGCGCCTCGTCCGCCGTAGCGCCCTCGCCGTAGCGTTTGCTCAAGCCCTCAATGTGGATGCCCGGCCCGGGATCCGGATCAGCCACCGATCGCCTCCGCCGGATCCACCTTGAGCGCCGCGTGAATGGCGAGCGTGCTGACGAGCATGCACACCGCCATGACAATGAAGAATCCGCGCACCGCGTCCCCCGGTTCGAGGAGGACGTATCTCGGGAACGCCGGCCCCCAGATCGTGGCGGCGATCTTCCCGACCGCGAAACCGGCCCTTCTTTTGTCATCCCGCGTTCATGAAAGGTTTGTTACTCTCCCCTCCACCCCTCACGTGAACTGACGATGCGCCTGCTCCTGGTTGAAGACGAGCCCGATGCCGCGCGCATCCTGGCGAAAGGTCTGCGAGAGAACGCCTACGCGGTTGACGTGGTGCACGACGGCGAGGCCGCGTGCTATCAGGCGGCGATGGCCGACTACGACTCGATCATTCTCGACGTCATGCTCCCGCTGAAGGACGGCCTTGCGGTCTGTCGTCAGATCCGATCCGAGGGCCAGGCCGTGCCGATCCTGATGCTCACCGCACGCTGTGGCGTGGACGACCGGGTGAGAGGCCTCGACAGCGGCGCCGATGACTATCTGCAAAAGCCCTTCGACTTTCGCGAGCTTCTGGCGCGGGTGCGCGCGCTCATTCGTCGCGGGGCGCGCGTGCCCCTGCCCGACCGCCTCGAAGTCGCAGGCCTCGATCTGGACACCGCGTCCTATCGGATCCTTGCCCTGATCGGAGAAGGCGGCATGGGGACCGTCTACCAGGCCGAGCAGCTGCACCCGCAGCGCTTCGTGGCATTGAAGATGATCAGGCCCTGGAATCTCCAACGAAAAGGTCCTGCGTCGCTTCAAGCGGGAATCCGAAGCTCTGGGACGTTTGCAGCATCCCGGCATCGCGCTGATCTATGAGGCGGGAACCGCCGACACCGGCTTCGGTCCGCAACCCTATTTCGCCATGGAGTTCATCCAGGGCAAACGGCTGAACGTGTACGCGACCCAAAGGCGTCTGACCACGCAGAAGCGCCTTGAGCTGATGGTGCAGGTGTGCGATGCCGTGCACCACGCCCATCAGCGCGGCATCATCCAACGCGATCTGAAGCCCGGCAACATCCTGGTGGATACGAACGGCCAGGTGAAGGTCCTGGACTTCGGAGTGGCGTTGCTGACGGATTCCGATGCGCACGTGACGCGTCAGACCGATCTGGGGCAATTGATCGGGACGCTCGCTTACATGAGCCCTGAGCAGGCTCTCGGCGACGCGCAGCCCCTCGACCTCCGCAGCGACGTCTACGCGCTCGGCGTCATCCTGTACGAGTTGCTCGCGAGCAAGATGTCTTACACCATTCACGGAAAGGCGCTGCACGAAGCGGTGCAGGCCATTCGGGAAGAGGAGCCCGCACCTCTGAGCGCTGTACACACAAGCTACCGGGGCGACATCGACACCATCGTCACCAAGGCGCTCGAAAAGGCCAGCGCCATCTGGCCGACGAGCCGATCGCGGCGCGGCCGCCGAGCACCGCGTATCAATGCGCAAGTTCGCGCGGCGGCACAAGGCCCTTGTGGCAGGCACCGCAGCGGTGTGGCGAGCACGCGCGAGGCGGTGCGCGCGCACAAGGCGGAACTTGTGGCCGAGGAAATGCCGCTTGCACGCGTCCGCGCGATGGTGGCCCGGTCGCATTAGAATCGCCGTCGGAGAAATCATGCAAGTCACCCTCGATCTTCCGAAGGATCTCGCGGCTGAGCTCGAGGCGAAGTGGGGAGATCTCTCCCGCGCCGCGGTCGAAAGCCTGGCGCTCGAAGCTCATCGATCGGGTGCCTTGACTCACTCTCAGCTCCGACGGCTCCTCGGCTTCACGTCTCGCAATGAAGTCGACGGCTTTCTCAAGCGCCACTCGATTTTCCTCGAGTACACGATCGACGATCTCGCTTCCGACCTCGAGAACAGCCGCCGCGCGCGCCTTTGATCGTCGTCGCCGACACTTCGCCGCTTAACTACCTGATCCTTATCAAGCAGCCGGACGTTCTTCGGCGACTGTACGGCCGGATAGTCGTACCGCGCGGCGTGGTCGCGGAGTTGCTCGCTGCGGGCTCTCCCGCCCCTGTACGGGAGTGGGCAACCGAGCCCCCGGAGTGGTTCGAAATTCATGAGGTTGTTGTCCCCGAGAATTTGGGACTCGGGGCCGTTGACCCGGGCGAAGCCGAGGCAATCACGCTCGCGATCCAATTGGGTTCACGGGCGCTCCTCCTGATCGACGACCAGGACGGGCGCCTCTTGGCCCGTCAGCGCGGGCTTGCCGTCATCGGCACCCTGGGCATCCTCGCCGAGGCCGGCGAGGCGGGTTTCCTGGATCTCCCCGCCACCCTGCTCAAACTACAAGCGACAAACTTCCGCGTCTCCGCCGCGCTCGTTGAGCAGATTCTGGAACGATCGCGGAAGACGCTCTTGTAGGCGCATCGCCTCCGACGTGGGCTTGCGGCCTGGCGACATTCGATCGAGGAGTACGAGCGTGCGCTCGCCATCTTCGAGTCGTGGGCGGACACATGCGCGGCTTCGGTGCGGGCGGGAGGGGCGATGACGCGGATATGGTGACCTGCTCGAGCTGATGGTGCAGGTGTGCGATGCCGTGCACCACGCCCATCAGCGCGGCATCA
>CAZFQH010000265.1:0-6234 GCA_964520805.1 uncultured Acidobacteriota bacterium
CCCTTAGCCACCGCGCGGGTGAAGGCGAAAAGCCCGCCCGCCCGGATGATGAGCTTCGTGACGGGATCGCGCCCCGTCATGAAGGCATCGATCGGGACTTCCTCTCCCCCCTGGAGCCTCAACATCACATCATACCCGGCCATCAGAACGCCTGAATTGATGTTGTTCCGCGCGTGGATCGGCGCGAAGCCGTCGGCGATTGCGATGCGGATGCCCGCGTATTTCTCGGCCTGCACGGCCTGCTCGCGCGACGACCCCACTCCCTTGCGCTTACCGGAGACGATGACCTCGAAGTTGCCATCCACGAGGGCGCCGTCCCAAAAGAGTCGCTCGCCATTCAGGGTGATGCCGGCGTAAGCACTTCGCGCCTGAGCATCGGGCCGGTAGTCAAAACAAGCCCACGCCGGAGCCATGGCGTCGGTGTTGATGTCGTCCATCAGGTCGTCCACCCTGACGTCCTTCATCAGCAGGTTCAGCTCGCCGCGGAGCTGCTTTCGGACGGTCTCTGGGTCTTTGGTGAGGAAAAGGACGCGTTTGCCCGGCGTCAATCGAACGGTCTGGTCGGCCATGCCGGAATGCTACTTGAGCGGCCCCGAGCACCCTGTCCGCCTCTTCGAAGTTCTTTCGCCGTTTCCGGGCGAGCGCCGAGCAAGGTCCGTACCGAACAGTGTTCGATGGACTCCGCCACCGGCCTCGCTGGTAGCGCGAACTCAGGCTTTGAGCCGGGCCACAATCGCGGCGGCGCACTCGCGGGTACCGAGCGGGCCGCCCACGTCCACCGTCGTTTCGCCCGCGCGGACCGTTTCCGCCACTGCGGCGTCGATGCAGGCCGACTCTTCCTTAAAGCCCAGGTGCTCCAGCATGAGTGAAGCGGTGGCGATGGCCCCAATGGGATTCGCGATGTTCTTTCCGGCAAGCGGCGGCGACGAGCCATGGACGGGCTCGAAGAGGGAGATCTTCCCCGGATGAAGGTTCCCCGAAGCCGCCATGCCCAGGCCGCCTTGGAGGCCGGCCGCGATATCCGTGACGATGTCGCCAAACATGTTCGAGGTGACGATCACATCGAACTGCTTCGGATCACGCACCAACTGCAGAGCGAGGTTGTCGACGTAGAGGTGAGATGCGGCGATCTCCGGGAACTCGGTCTTCACTTCCTTGAAGGTGCGTTGCCACAGGTCGTGAGCGTGGATGAGGACATTCGACTTGTCGGACATGACGACCTTCTTGCGGCCGTTAGCGCGCGCGAACTGAAAAGCGTGACGGATGATCCTCTCCACCCCTTTGCGGGTGTTGAGGTCGATGTCGGTCGCAACTTCATCGGCGGTGCCCTTCTTGAAGTTCCCGCCCATCATCACGTACAGCCCTTCCGTGTTCTCTCGAAACACCACGAAGTCCACGTCCTTCGGTTCGACCCCCTTGAGAGGGCAGAGCCTTGGATCCAGGAGCCTCACGGGACGGTGATTCACATACAGGTCGAGACCGAAACGCATGCCGAGGAGGATGTCGACCGCGTGCTGGTTGTCGGGGACTCGAGGATCGCCCATCGCGCCAAGCAGAATGGCGTCGAAGTTTTCGGACAGCATCTTCAGGCCGTCCTTCGGCATGGAGACTCCGGTCTTCAGATAGGTCGAGGCGCTCCAGTCGAAGGGCGTGAGGGTCAGCGACCTCTCGGAACCGGCGGCCACCGCCTCCAACACTGCGCAGGCCTCTCGGATGACTTCGACACCGATGCCGTCGCCAGGCACCACCGCGATCCGCAACCCGCTCACCGCTGGCCCCTTATCGGACGAAGTGCATGATCCAGGCGCCCACAAGAGTGGAGCCCAGGAAAGCCGCGAACATTTTGGCCGAGGCGATGGCGCGTTCGCGTGGAGTGTTCTCGGACATCGTGCCCATGGCCACCGAAGTGAAACCCGAGAAGACGATCAGGGCAACCAGATGCGATTCCAGAAGACCCATGGGCTCCCTTTACTTCTTCCGACCCGCGGCCACGTCGAACGCGTCAAGAGCCACGAGCACGTTCAGCAAACCGGCCACCTCGGTGAAGGTGCTGCCGTACTCGAAAGTGCTGCGGGTGATCAGCAGAGCGTCCTGACCGAAGCCCATCAAGCGGGCTAGAAAGTAGGGAGCGCCGACCACTACCTGGGCGGTGCTGCGAACTACGGCCAGGGGATCGTCGAAGCCGATGTGGAACTGAAGCCGAGCGCCGTAGATGACCCCGAACACGAACAGGCCGAGGGTGCAGACAAAGTAGATGGCGGCGCGCTCACGGCACTTTGCCAGGGCGTGGCCCGCGCCGGGCACAAGCAGGCCGGCGATTCCGGCGATCCAGGGAAACATTTGAAAGCCTGAAATCCTGAGGCTTGGACTACTCGGAGGGCTCGTCGAGCGTGCCCATATCGCCCTCTTTGTGCATGTACTTGATCGCCTGCTTCATCAAGAGGAGGTTGGGCGCGCCACGGCGGTGCACCTTGATGGCGCTCTCGTCGTACCACTCGATAACCCCCTCGATCCGCTCTCCGTCCAGGGTGACGATGACCATGGGGGTCTTCCCCGCCATCTGCTTGACGTAGTAGAAGGCTTCGGCCGCGGTATCGACGGGTGGAGCCTTCTTCCGACTGGCGGACACCGCCTGTCGGGCCGCGGACAGTTCGGGACGAATGAGCTTGCGGTTGATCGACATTCCGGCCAGTTTAACCCGTCGGAGCGAATCGGAGCAGCCGCCGCGGTCATCCGGTCGTTGGAGCCGCCTTCGACCGGTGAATCTCCCTGGCCGCGTCGAGAATAGCGGCGGCGATTCGCTTCTTGGCCGCCTTGTCGATCTTGATCGCCCGGCCGTCTCCGTAGATGAGGTGCACCTCGTTGTCGTCCGCAGAGAAACCGATGTCCGCGCGAGACACATCGTTGGCCACGAAAAGGTCGGCGTTCTTGCGCTGAAGTTTTTCTTTGGCGTAGGCGATCACATCATTCGTCTCGGCCGCGAAGCCGACCAAAACCTGATCGGCGCGTTTCGACTTCCCAAGGCCAGCCAGGATGTCGTCGTTGCGCACAAGCCGTAAGGCCATCTCGTCGTTGTCTTTTTTGATCTTGCGGTCCGCGGGTGCGGCCACCCGATAGTCGGCCACGGCCGCCGCCATGATCACAATGTCTGCCTCGGGAGCCACCGCTTCGAGGGCCGTCTTCATCTCCTCCGCCGACTCGACCGAAATGACGGTGACCCCCGTTGGCCGGGCCAGGGAAACCGGCCCCGACACCAGCGTGACCGAGGCGCCGCGCATCCGGGCCGCTTCAGCGACGGCGTAGCCCATCTTCCCCGACGAGCGATTCGACAGGAAGCGCACCGGGTCGATCTTCTCCTGGGTGGGACCCGCACTCACCACCACACGGAGGCGCGCCATGTCCTTCTTCCCATCCAGAACCTTCAGAACTGCCTCGACGATCTGCGGAGGTTCGGCAAGACGCCCCTCGCCCACCCATCCGCAAGCCAGGTCTCCGCTCGAGGGCTCGACCACGTGATAGCCGCGGGTCCGGAGAACCGCGAGGTTGCCGGTGACGGACGCGCTGTGCCACATATTCACGTTCATCGCCGGCGCGATCAGCACGGGCCCCGTGAACGCGAGCGCCGTGGTGGTGAGAGCGTCGTCTGCAACTCCCTGCGCGAGCTTGGCGATGACATTCGCGGTGCAGGGCGCCACCACGAAAACGTCCGATTCGTCCGCGTACTCGATGTGGAGAATCGAGCCGTGTTCGCCCAAGGGCCTCGTGTCGGTCAATACAGGGGCCTTCGAGAGGGTCTCGAAAGTGAGCGGCCCCACGAACTCGGTCGCGGTCCGGGTCATCACGACCCGGACCCGATGGCCCGCTTTGTCGAAGAGCCTCAGAACCTCACAAGCCTTGTAGGCCGCGATTCCACCGGTGACGCCGAGAAGAATGCTGGCCATGAAGACCTTCCGGACTGCCTAGTCGATGTTCGTGACGCGCGGAACTTCGGCCTTCATTTCCCATGACACGGCGCCCGCCAGGACTTCCTCGATGGCGACCCGAGTGGGCTTGTAGCTGGTGGTGAGAACACGGGGCTTCGCCCCCGCCTGAAGCTGCTTCGCGCGCTGCGCGGCCACGATGATGAAGCGGAACTTGCTGTCGATTTCTTTCGGGAGAATGAGGTGCTTCATTGGCCTGTCGTTGTAGAGGGTCTTTGTCAATTGATTCTTTCGTTCGGGGAACCCATGCAGAGAAGGTGCAGGGTGAGCCCGGCCATGTTCGCGGCGAAGTATAGCGGATGGAGGCGTTTGGGTCTTCTAAAGCTGCGACCGAAGCAGTCCGGCGGCATGCTCCTTGATCTTCTCGGTCCACGGCCGACTCTCCCACTGGGCAAGGGCAACGAGTTTGGATTTACTCCGGTCGTCGTCAAACGCCTGGATCTCCACTTTTGCGAACGCCCGATCGAACACATTCAGGTTCGCCTCGTCGTTCAAGCGGAAAGAACGACTGTCGAAATTGGTCGACCCCACCGAAACCCAGATGTCGTCCACGATCATGACTTTGCAGTGATACATGGTCGGCTCGTATTCGTAGATCAGGACGCCGGCCTTCAGCAGATCGCCCCAGCGTGAGCGAGAGGCCTTGCCCGTGATCTTCGTATCGGTTTTATCCCCGCCGGGCAAGATGACCTCGATTTTCACCCCTCGCTTGCGCGCGGCGACGAGTGTCTCAATCGACAAGTCGTCGGGGACGAAATAGGCGGCGGCAATACGAATGTGTTGGCGGGCGCTTGCAATCGAAAGGAGATACATGAGGCGAACGCTCTCACTCCCCTCGCCCGGTGAACTCTTGAAGACCTGAGCGAGAGCCTCTCCCGCAGCATCGAGCTTGGGGAAGTACTCCTCTCCGTGGAGCACCTCACCGGTCGTCTTCATCCAGTTGTCCATGAAGGCGGCCTGCATCTGAGCGACCGCCGGACCTTCGAGGCGATAGTGCGAGTCTCGCCAATGTTCCGGATCCTCGGCATCTCCGAGCCATTGATCCGCGATTCCAACCCCGCCCGTGAAACCGATCTTTCCGTCCACGACCAGGAGCTTCCTATGGGTGCGGTTGTTGAAGCGAGACAGGTTGTACCAGCGCAGCGGGTGGTACTTCTTCACCTGCACCGCAGCCTCTTCCATGGTTTTCAAAAGGGCCTCGTCCATGCTCACGCTTCCCGCCCAATCGAGCAACACGTGAACCTTGACTCCGGACCGGGAACGCTCGGCCAAAGCCTCCGCGAACTCAGTTCCAACTTTTCCAGACCAGTAGATATACGTTTCAAACGTGATTGATTTCTGAGCCTGTCGGACCGCGGCGAGCATCTCCGGGAAAATCTGATCGCCGTTCCACAGACTCTTGATCTGATTTCCGTCGAGCACCGACGGCCCGAGCAGGCTCCCCATCGACCTGAGGAACTGAGGGTCCGAAACCGCGTACAGCGGTTGAAGATGCTTGTCGATCTTCTTCTCGCCGGTCATGAAGTTCATGGCGATGACCGTCACCAGAATGGTGACGACCACGGTAAGCAGAATGACCATGCGTTTGCTCAGGGACCGAGGGGGAGGAGTGGCGCCGGGTTGGGGCGCCTGAAAACCGTCATCTTGATTTTCATTCCGATTGAGTTCGTGTCCCTTAAGAGTCCGCGCTCATCATACGAGCACGACGGGGGAGCACGTTTGGCGGACGCAGAGAGAAGCCCCTTCCGGCCGGCGGAGCGCCATGCGCCAAAGCGCACGGCGTGTTCTACGGAAGGCAATTTCACCGAGCGGACGGCGGTGATTTGAAGAAACCGTATGTGCGTCATCGCGCATACGGTGGCGCGATCCACCAGGCGGCAGGGTGTTGTTGCGCCAAGAACCGCGTACCCATTGCGCGAATCGGGCACCCGTAAGCACGTAAGGAGCCCGCGACATCAGTCACACCCCCTTGAGCCGTCTCCGGCACGCGCCTTGCTACTCCTGATCCTGCGGCCCATCCCGGGCTGGCAGAGAGGACGTAGACCGCAGAACATCATGGGACAAACGCTGATCTCCCTCATCGGACTTCACGGAGTGGCCACTTCGGACGAAGAGGTGGAACGTGGATTCGAACTCATTCGGATGCACGTTGGTTCGCGAGACATCCGGTGGATTCTTCCGAAGGCCAGGGTGCGCCCGCTCTCGATTCTCGGAGGGTGCCCGGCTTTGGCCTGGTATGACCTGAAGACCTGTG
>CAZFQH010000266.1:0-6211 GCA_964520805.1 uncultured Acidobacteriota bacterium
CCCCCCTACCATCGCGGTCCGGAAACCACCACGCTCACCCCGCCGTTGAGCGGAACGTTCAACGTTCCGATCACCTTGCTGGTGGGTTCTGGTGGCACGCCCGGGGTGTATCTCGCCTTCGGCGACAGCATCACGAACGGCCAGGCCTTTGTGGGGGACGGCCAAGGCTACATTGGCCTGCTCGAGCGGCAGTTAACCGCGCACTTCGGCAAAGCGAGGGTGATCAGCGATGGACTCGACTCATCGAACAGCGAACGCGGGCTCTCCCGACTCCCTGATTCGCTGGCCGGCGGGCGGCCCGGGCTCACCCTCATCCTTTACGGGACCAACGACTGGGCCGATTCCCGCTGCACCTTTTCACCACCCTGTTTCACGATCGAGAATCTCAGGTCCATGGTGCGGACGGTCAAGGGGCGGGGTGGTTTCCCCTTCCTTGCGACGCTGCTGATGACTGACGTCAACAACGACTTCCGCGGCTCCCCGCAGCGAAACACCTGGATCGAGACCCAGAACGTCTTCATCCGCCAGATGGCGGTTGAGGAGGATGTCGTGCTGGTCGATCTGCATGGAGCGTTCGAGCGCGCGCCCCTTCAATACTCTCAACTCTTCCACGACTATATCCATCCCTCTCCGTCCGGCTACCAGCTGGTCGCGCAGACCTGGTTCAACGCGATCACGAAGCCTCGTTGAGGGTTTTCCCTGGGAGCTTTTCGATGATTCTCGCTCTGCTGACCGTTGCTGTGCTTGTCGCACAAGACCCGGCCCCTCGGCCCACGCCCGCGCTTCGCTGGTACAAAGGCAACACGCACACTCACACCTTCAACACCGATGGCGACAGCAGCCCGATCGACGTAGTGCGCTTCTATCGCGATCAGGGCTACAACTTCGTGGTCTTGAGTGACCACGATTCCATCACTCCCGTGGACGGCCTGAATTCGCTGTTCGGAACCGCCGAGTCGAACGCCACCGACCGTACCAGTCTTCCGTTTCGTCCCTTCATGGTCATTCCCGGCGAAGAAGTCACCGACACCTTCATTCCCGAACCCGCACCGGGCCAGGACCCGAGGACCCGCGACCTCGGCCGTAAAGAGATTCACCTGATCGGCCTCAACGTGCGAAGCGTGGTGACAAGGCAAAAGGGGACGAGCCCCACGGACACTCTTCAGCGGAACGTCGACGCGATTCGGGCCGCGGGCGGCTTGCCCATCGTGAATCACCCGAATTTCGTCTGGTCGCTGACCGCGGAGGATCTGAAGCCCCTGCGCCGCGCACCGTTGCTCGAGATCTGGAACGGGCACCTGCAGACGAACAACCTCGGTGGAGGTGATCGCCCAGGTGTCGAGGCCATGTGGGACGACGTACTCAGTGCCGGCACCACGATGTACGGCGTGGCCGCGGACGACGCCCATTTCTTCAAGACCCTTCCGCTGCCCGCCGCCCCTTCCTCCCCGGGGCGCGCGTTCGTCATGGTGCGCTCCGAGCGCTTTACCCGTGAGGCCCTCGTCGCGGCCCTCGAACGCGGGGACTTCTATGCGTCCACCGGCGTGGAACTGGCTGAGTACGCGGTGACCGACCGCGCTGTATCGGTGAAGGTAGCCGTGGTGGGGCAGAGCCGATATCGGGTGCACTTCATCGGGCGAGGCGGACGGGTGCTCAAGGAAACCGCCGTCACGCCCGTCCTGCCCGCGGGTGCCACATCGCTAGGGTCTGCCCGGCAAGCGGACGCGGTTGTCTACGAATGGCGGGGCGACGAGGGCTACGTTCGGGTCAAAATCACGGACTCGAACGGCCTGATGGCTTGGACTCAGCCCGTGGCCGTGCCCAAACGTTGACCAGTGGCTACCAGGAGATGTCGAACACGCAGGCCGGGTCGCCCGAACAGGTGCACTCGGTCTCACGCACCCGAATGGGGCCGGGTGCTTTCATGGTCTCGAGCGCGCCCTGGTAATAGCCCACGGCGCTGAGGCAGAAGACGGGGGAGTACTCGACGTAGTTGGTGAGCCGCATTTGTCCAGCACGGGGGCCCACCTCCTTGTAGGAGCTGGCGCCGAAGTTCTGGAAGCGGTCATGAAGGCGCGCCTGCTTCTCGAAAAATCGATGCGGTTCGCCGGAGACGAAACCCGCGTAGACCCCGGCCAGGTTGGAAGTGGCCGAGTATCGGCCCAGTTCGCGGAAAACGTCGTCGCTGTTCTCCTTGCATGCCGCGGCGATGGCGCGATCGACCGCGACCAAAGACTGAAGAGGAATCCAGGTCGTGGCGAGGACGGTGTGGGTGACGAGTCGGGCCAGGTCGGGCGGAAGGTGTTTGGCGAGGGCGGTGGCGGGGTCGAGGTCTTTCGTCTTGAGCCAGTTGAGGTGGGCCTGAACCATGGTTCCTTTGACCTGAGCCTGACCCGCGAGGTGTTCGTTTTCTGCGGCCATGGTCGTACCTTCTTCCATCCGCTACTGTAGCGGAACAGGTTGGACGGTGCCTCCCTGTCCTCGAATCCTGGGGCCTCTGGTTTTTTTGTATAGTCCACGGCATCCTAGGTGGACTTTGTGAGGTTGAACCGTTGATCATGAGTTTCTTGAGGTGCCGACGCCTTGTGGCCGCGATAGCCCTTCTGGTCGCTGCCGGTTGTGGATCCGGCACTTCCTCGCCCTCTTCGCCCACAGTGTCGGCTCCCGCACCCACCCCGACACCACGGCCGTTAAATGTGGTTCTGATATTCACGGACGATCAGGACACCGCGAGTGCTCGCGACATGCCCCTGATGCAGTCGCTCATCGCCGCCCAGGGCGTCACGTTTCACAACGCCATCGCCACCACACCCTTGTGCGGGCCCGCGCGCGCGAGCCTCATGACCGGTCGCTATGCGCATTCTCACGGAGTAAGGGGGCATCAGCTCCCGCTGGGCGGATACGGTGTTTATCGCGATAGCGGCATGGAGGCGAACTCCCTACCGGTCTGGCTTCGTGCCGCAGGCTATCGTACGGCCTATATGGGGAAGTACACCAACGGCTACGGGCAGGGGTGGGCACAGGCCCCGCCTGGTTGGGACGATTGGCTGGGCATGACCGAGCCGCAGGGCTATACCGGCTTCACGTTCAACGAGAACGGCAGCGACCAGAAGGCACCCTCGGGGGAGTACCAGACCGACTTTCTCACCACCAAGGCCCTCGAGTACCTCCGCCGCACCGAGGAGAAGGACGATCAGCCGTTTTTCCTCATGGTGGCTCCTTACGCGCCCCACAATCGCGCCGCTCCCGCATCCCGCCATGCCTCGATGTTCGGAGGGCGTGGGGCACCGCGCACTCCGGCTTTCGACGAGGGCGACGTGAGCGACAAGCCCCGTCATGTGAGACGGATTCCCCCGTACACCTCCGCCACCGTCAACGCGGTCGACAGCGAATACCGCAACGTCCTTCGCTCGGTGCAAGCCGTTGACGAGATGATCGAGAAGGTGGTTCAGGCCCTCACCGCCCAGGGCGAACTCGAAAACACCGCCATCATTTTCATGGCCGACAACGGCGTTTCCATGGGTGCCCACCGCTTCTGGGACAAGACGGCACCTTACGCCGAGTCCCTCGACATACCGATGTACGTTCGGGTTCCGGGTGGACCCCGAGGCGTCACCCTGCCGCACCTTGTTGCCAACATCGACGTGGCCCCCACCATTCTCGACTGGGCAGGGGTGAGCGCCCCTTCCTCGATAGAAGGCCGCTCTATGACGCCGCTGCTCGCCCCTTCGGCGCCCGCCGTCACCTCATGGCGTCCCGACCTGCTGATCGAGTACTGGGACAGCACGAATCCCGCAACCACCTTCATGCCGACCTACCAGGGCATTCGCGTGGAGAACGGCGTCGATTCCTCGGTTTACGTTCTCCACATCACCGAGGAGGAGGAGTTCTATAACTTCAAGAAGGATCCCCACCAGCTCGAGAGTGCGGTGGACAGTCATCCTCAGGAAGTGGCAAAGCTCCGTGAGAGGTTGAAGGCACTCGGCACCTGCTCGGGTGCTACCTGTCGCTAGGCACGAGGGGTCCTTGGGGGACGGCCTGCTCCGCGTCGCTATGATCGTGCGATCATGACCGAAGACGAAGCACCGAAGAGCGCCCTCGAACTCGCGATGGCGAGGTTGCGGAAGAAGGACGCGGAAAGCGGGGAGAGCATCCGCGAACTTTCACCCGCCCAGAAGGAAGAGATCGCGGAGATCCGCCGCGTTTATGACGCCAAGCTCGCGGAAGTGGACATCATGAAGCGCCCCAAGCTGCCGCCCGGTCTGCCCGAGGAGATGCGCGAGCAGGTGGATCTCCTCAACGAGAAGTACCTGCGCGAACGCGACATTCTGTCCGCCGAGCGCGACGCGAAGATCGAGGTCGTCCGCAATACCGCCCCTCGCGCCTGATTCGTCGGGCCGGTCCCTTTCGCGGTGAGGGCCCGCCTCCTTCTGGCCTCGCTCGGCTTGAGCCTGGGTTCCTCGCTCGTTTTTCTTCTGGTGGCGGAAAGTGCGACCCGGGTTCTGGGCGTGAGCGTCGGCACGGTTCAGATCAACCGTGGGGTGGTGCGGACGAGCCCCAATCCCAAACTCGGATTCGAACTTCGACCGGACTCGAGGGTGGCGGCCGAGGTCGATTACCGGATCAACTCGGAGGGCTTCAGGGGAGGCCAGGTCCGCGGGAAGTCGCCCGGCGTCCCTCGCGTCGCGGTGTTCGGCGACTCGATTGCTTTCGGCTATTGGGTCGCGGAGCGGGATGCCTTTCCCGCTCAACTCGAATCGATCCTGGCTCCGCGCGCCGAAGTGTTGAACCTCGGCGTGCCCGGATACAACCTGGATCAGGAGATCGAGCACCTCCGCACTCGCGTGGACGCCCTTCAGCCGGACTGGGCGGTGTTCGGCTTCTGCCTGAACGATCTCGAGGGTCTGCTGAGTTTCGAGTACGGCCTGACCCTGGCGAGGCGGGAGGCGCGCAGCGGACCCAGGCAGGCGCTGGAGTTGTTTCTGTCGGTGTCGAGATTCGCGGCCTGGATCGAGTATCGCCTCACCGAACGGGATGCCCGCTCGCAGTTCGCTCGTCAGAGAAATCCCCTGGGGGGGGAGTTGTATGAGGTCCCCCCTGCCGCACTGGACGCGCATCTGGATGCGAGCTTCGGGACGCTCGCGGGCATTGTGAAGCCGCGAGGGATCCAAACCGCCGTCGCCATTTTCCCGATCCTCGGAAATCGGTTCGAAAACTATCCGTATAAAGCCCTGCACGCGCAAGTTGCGGCCGCAGCCTCCCGGTCCGGTTTGCAAGCCATCGACCTGCTTCCGTGCTTCGAGCCCTACGCCTTCCGCGAGGTTCGTGTGGACGTGGTGCATCCCAATCCGATGGGGCACCGGATTGCCGCTCATGCGGCCGCGGAACAACTGTGGGATTCGCTGCTTGCCGGTTCGGAAAGACCGGCCGCACTGCAGCGAAGGTGTTCGAGCTACGCGGCGGGTGACTTTCCCCAGGTCCGAGGGTACTGAGGATGGGCACTGTCCGGCGAGACCTGTCAAACACCTTCCAACGGTTTTTCGACTCGGAAAAGTTCAGCGGGATTCTGCTGATTGTCTGCACGGTGATCTCGCTGCTGATCACGAACTCCTCTGCGTTGAACCGCGTGTTGCGGGTGATGTCGCTGGCCCCTTATCTTCTGGGCGGCGCGCGATGTGGTTCCTGCTGCTCAAGTCCGGCGTTCACGCGACGGTGGCCGGTGTGATGCTGGCGTTTGCCATCCCTTTTTCCGCAAAAGACGACGACGCGGAGTCGCCCTCCCACCGGCTTGAACATTGCACAAGCCGGTTGCCTTCATTAGCGCGTCGATCGGGCCCGGTTGCGGAGCGACGGGTTTCACTTCACCGCGCTCGCGAGACCGGTCCGTAAAAGGCCAGCGCCGAGCGCGAAGCCCGGCCTGTGCAGCGCGAAGCCTGCCCTCAGGGCACAGACCGGGCGATGATCCGGGCCCGATTGGCTCGGGGTCGAAAATCTGGGATGCGCTCGACGACCGAGGATGGCCGCAAGTAGAGTGCTGGAGTGAGCCACGCCGTCCAGATCGACGACGCGATATTCGAGTTTCATCGGTACCTTTCCGACGCGGTGGCTCCGCTCATGGTGGTCGACGAGGTGTCCCTTCTCCTCGATAGCTCGCCGGAGTTCCTGGCCCAAATCGTTCAGGTAGGCGCGCAAGGAGGCGCGCGGTACGAGG
>CAZFQH010000267.1:0-6195 GCA_964520805.1 uncultured Acidobacteriota bacterium
CGCCATCCTCCGAGCGATAGAGGCCGGTCTTCTTCGCTTCGACCGACGCATACACCACTGAAGACTTCGCGGGCGACACTTCCACGGCGATACGACCGAGATCTCCCTCGGGGAGGCCCTTAGTCAGCTTGCGCCAGGTAGCGCCGCCGTCCGTGGACTTGAAGAGGCCGCTCTTCGGCCCGCCCGAGTTGAAGAAGTCCGGCGCGCGCCGGTGTTGCCACATCGCGGCGAAAACCACTTTGCCGTCCTTGGGATCCAAGGAAAGATCCGCGCAACCGGTGTCGGGCGCTCCCGCGAGGGTTTTTTCCCAGGTCTTCCCGGCATCTTTGGTGACGTACACCCCGCGATCGTCGCTGTCGTTGAAGAGTGGCCCCAGCGCGCAGGCGAAGACCTTGGCGGAGTCGGCCGGATCCACCGCCACCCGCGCGATCCGCTCGGTTTTCTCGAGTCCGAGTTTCTGCCAGTTGTCCCCACCGTCGGTGGAGCGATAGATCCCGTCGCCAACGGAGACGCTGTTGCGCACCCAGGTCTCGCCAGTTCCGACCCATACTGTTTTCGGATTCCGCGGATCGACTTCGATATCGCCAATCGAGGGATTGTGCTTGTCGAAAACCGGTTTGAACCGAACCCCGCCATCGTCCGACTTCCAGACCCCGCCGGCCGCGGCTCCCACATAAATGGTGAGGCGCTCCCCTGCCACCGCGTCGATTGAAGACACCCGGCCGCTCATGACCGCGGGGCCTATGCTCCGGGCGTCGAGGCCACCAAAGGTGTCCGAGTCAACCTTGATGTCCTGGGCGAAAGACGGACCGGCAAGAGCAAGAGCAAGAGCCAGGAGGGCGGAGAAAGCGGGGCGAGGGAGGTTCATGGGGAGAAGTCCTACTTGACCGGCGCGGGAGCCGGAGCGTCCTTCTTGGCCGGCATCACGAACCGGGCATCTTCCAGCTTCGGGTTGATTTCGATCTTGGTGATGGTGATGACCTGCCGGCCCGGGGCGCCTTTCTGCCCGCTATCCACGGAGTGAGCCATGATGAGGCCGTCCACTTCCTTGTAGTCGCCAAGGATAGTGTCGCCTTCGACGTCCACACCGCGGCGCTTGCTCTTAGACTCCAGCTTGATCTCGAGATTGCTGTCGGTGTCGATGTAGACCGTGCGCAGATCCCCGCTCTTCATGGTGACCTTCAACTTGTAGGCGTCGGTGCCTTCGACCTTTTCCTTACCGAGGTACTCGACGGCATGACCCTTGGCCTTGTAGTCGACAAGGAAACCGTCCATGTCCGCCTGCTCGAGGGCGTCCTTCATCTCTTCCGGCGACAGCGCCTCCGGATTCGGGTTGCCCTGGATCGGCATCAGCTTCCAGCCGGTGCTGCCGTTCAGAACCATCGGGGTGAGAACCATGCCCTGAAAGGTGATATCCATGCGGACCTTGTCGCCGCGCATCTGTTCGATGACCGCGGGCGCTTCCATCCCCGGACCCAGAGTGATCTTGCCCGTCACCCGCATGGACTGGACCGCGCGGATCTTGGCGAGGCCGCCTTTGGCCTCGAAGTTCTTGGCCAGGATCTCTTCGAGGGTTTGCGCGGGCGCGACACTTGCGAGGGCGAGGGCGGCGGTGGCTAGAAGAATTCTCATGGGGGGCTCTTTCTTTGAAAGGGAGGGGGAGGAAGGCCTGAGGCAGGGTGAGTCTAAGGTCCTCGGCACCGAAGAGTACGGAGTCCGGGGCGCCTTGGTTCCTTGGACAACCCCCAGGATGACTAAGCTCGGTGCATGAGGCTCCTTGGCATCGCCTTTCGAAACCTACTGCGAGCGCGGCGACGGAACGGCCTGGCCGGGGGAACCATGGCTCTCGGCACGGCGGCTCTGATCCTGGGGAGCGGCCTCTCGGACGGGATTGCCCGACAACTCACGGACAATCTGGTGGCGGTCCAAACCGGAGAGCTCATGGTGGTACGTCGTGAAGCGGACTTTGTCCCGCAGAACTCTCCCTTCGACGCCTACTCAAACGAACAGCTGACGAATGGAGCGGCGGTGGTGCGGGAGATCGAAGCGGGGGCCGGAGGTCTCGGGATCTTGAAGGTGGCTCCTTATCTTCACGCGCGCGGCACCGCCATCGCATCGAATCGCTCCACTCCCGCCGTGATCCTCGGCATCGTGCCCGAGCGGGAGCCGGAGCTGTTCAAAGCCTTGCCTCCGCGTCACGGGGTGGTGTTGAGCGGCCAGCCCGAGGAGGTCTATGTGGGCGAACCGGTGGCCCGGATCCTGAGGCTGAGCGTGGGTGATTCGGTGTCCTTGCTGATTCAGACGTCCGAAGGAGCCATGAACTCTCTTGATGCGGTGGTCTGTGGGATTTTTCGGAAAGGCGCGCCATGGTACGACAACACTTTCTTCATTCCCCTGGAGGCCGCGCGACGCCTCGCGGACGCCCCAGAGGGCGTGACAAACATCAAGCTCCGGGTCGAAGGGTCGGGTCGGGTCGCCCTGAGCACCAGGGAGAAACTGCAGGAGACCGTGACCCGATCGTCGCCGGGCAGCTCCGTCGAGAGCGCCGAGCAGGCCGGGCGTTTTTCGTTTTCGATCATCCAGGCCAACGAGGCGAGCCTCACCATCCTCTCCCTGTTCCTCTTCGCCGCGGCTTCGGTCGGAATCGTGAACGCCATGCTGATGAGCGTCCACGAACGCACCCGGGAAATCGGCACCATAAGGGCGATGGGAATGCGGCGGGGCGGTGTCGTTCGTCTTTTCATTCTGGAGGGCCTCGCCCTGGGCCTCGCCGCCGCGGTACTGGGAGTGCTTTCGGGCGGAGCCATGGTTCTCTACTGGGCGAACACCGGTATTCCGATGAACACCGTGACCTTGGCCTGGCTCGCGGGAGGCGATTACCTCTATCCGCGACTGGAGCTCTCGAGTGTCCTGCGGGCCGCCCTCGCCATCGTCGCCCTGTCGACTCTGGCGTCCGTGTATCCGGCCTACTCGGCGAGCCGTCTCGAGCCGCGGGAAGCGTTGCATCGGGCATGAGGGGCCGACATGAGGGTGCGAAGTAAGCTGCTTTGCTTATCCAAGGGAGTTCCATATGAAATCGTCCAGTCGGCTTTTCCTGCTCGTCGGGACCGCCTTTTTGGCGGCCGCCTGCGCCTCAATCAAACCTCCCTCGGTGCGCGTCGCCGGGCTTCATCTAGACGGTGTGTCCCTCACCGGCGCCCGGGTGGACGTCGGGTTGAACATCAGAAACGTGAACCCGGAGGACCTTGCGATCGAGCGTTTCGACTACGAGGTCAAGATAAACGGCAGGGTCCTGGGTCGCGGGTACCAATCCGATCCGGTGATGCTGCGCGGTTTCGCGGAGGATCGGGTAGTCACAAGGCTGGACGTCAGCTTTCTGCGTATTCCGGGAGCGGTGAAGGAAGCTCTCGATCGGGACCGGGTGGACGCCGAAGTCACAGGCACGTTCTACGTGCGCGAAGGCTCGGGCATCCGCAAGGTTCGGTTTGGCAGCCGGGGCAATGTGAATCTGGATCAAGGGAGAGACCGGGACCGCCGGGACTGATAGCCGCTAAAACCGTAAGGTCTGAGCCTCGTTTGACGATCAGGGAACCTGACACTAGACTGCCTGAAATCTGTCCGAAATGTTGGAATTTCTAGTTGATGATGGTTTTCGCAATGGCCGGTTTTAACTCGGCCGGGGTGGCATGAAGGTCAAGGTTCTCGGCTGTTACGGCGGAATCGCGCCGGGTCAAGGCATGACGTCGTTCCTGGTGAACGACCGGGTGGCCCTTGATGCGGGAGGGCTGTCTTTCGCCCTTTCCGTCGATCGGCAGGCCCTGGTGAAGGATGTCTTCATTTCTCACGCCCACCTCGATCACACCTGCTGCCTTCCCTTCCTGATCGACAACAGTTTCGCGGCTCCCGGCTTTTCCCTGCGGATCTACGCCATTCACGAAGTGGTCAACGCCCTGTCCAAGCACCTCTTCAATGGCTCTCTCTGGCCTGATTTCACGTCTATTCCCGACGATCTGACGCCGGTTCTAAAGCTGGTCACCGTCGAGCCCGGGAAGCCCGTTCAGGTGGGCGATCTCAAGGTCCGAGCGGTGCCGGTGTCGCACTCGGTTCCCACCACCGGCTTCATTGTGGACGACGGCGAAGGGTCCCTGGCTTTCTCGAGCGATACCGGGCCGACCCACCACTTCTGGGACGTGGTGAACGCGACGAAAAACCTCAAAGCGGTCATCACCGAAGCCTCATTTCCAAACGCGGAAGAGGATCTGGCGCGTATCTCCGGCCACCTGACCCCGGCTTTGCTGGGCAAGGAACTCGAAAAACTGAAGCGGGACGTGCCGGTCTATATCTACGGGGCCAAGCCGCGTTTCGTCAGCCGGATCAAAAAAGAGATCGCGGCGCTCAAACGGAAGAACGTACGGATGTTCGTG
This sequence comes from uncultured Acidobacteriota bacterium, assembly GCA_964520805.1. Classification (GTDB taxonomy): domain Bacteria; phylum Acidobacteriota; class Vicinamibacteria; order Fen-336; family JAGNNV01; genus JAGNNV01. The sequence goes on from CAZFQH010000267.1 coordinate 4,425, forward strand.
CAGGGCCGGACCTACAAGGTCTAGAAGACCTCGCCCGAGCCCCGATCGAGGGGACTGTTCTGACTTCTCGAACGATGGATCCGTCCCTCGCAAGGGCACCCACAAGGGCCGCGGCCTCTCAACAGCCGACGAGTTCAGGGGGTGCCCTACATATTCCAAATGGTGCGTTTCGCTAGACCCGCCGTCGAGCGGGGTCGCAGTTTTTCCTTGTGCTAGAGTCACTGGCTGGCACAAAATATTGGGGTGTTTGCGCGTTCATGATGCGTCTGGATCAGGTTGAAATCGTTGGGTTTAAGTCGTTCTGCGATCGGCAGGAGCTGACTTTCAAGGGCGGAGTCACGGGCATCGTGGGACCGAACGGTTGCGGCAAGAGCAACATCTCGGACGCCATCTCCTGGGTACTTGGGGAACAAAGCGCCAAGAGCCTCCGCGGCGGGTCGATGTCAGACGTCATCTTCGCGGGAACCACGGCCCGGCAGCCTGTGGGCATGGCCGAGGTCAACCTCAAACTGACCGGGCTCAATGGCCGCAGTTCGGACGGCCGGGACGAATGCACGATCTCTCGAAGGCTGTACCGCAACGGCGAGAGCGAGTACCTGATGAACGGCGCCACCTGCCGGCTGAAGGACATTCATGAGTTGTTCATGGACACTGGTCTCGGCTCCAAGGCGTATTCCTTCATCGAACAGGGGAAGATCGGGCAGATCCTTTCGAACAAGCCGACCGACCGCCGGGCGCTCATCGAAGAGGCGGCCGGCGTCACCAAGTATCGGGCCCGACGCCGCCAGACCCAGCTCAAGCTCGACGCCACCCAACAGAATCTGCTTCGGGTGAACGACATCGTCACCGAGGTCGAAAAACAACTCGAGTCGCTGAAGCGCCAGGCCAGCAAGGCCCGAAGGCGCATGGTCCTCGCCGAGGAGCAGCTGGGCCTCGAGCGCATCGTCTATGGGCGGACATTCAGCAAACTCCAGGCCGAGTCCGATGATTTGGCCGGGCGCGCGAAGGTCGAGGGCGAACGGGCCGAGCGGATCGATGCCACGATCACGGCTGCAGAGACCGAACTCGAAACTGGCCGTCTGGGCGTGCTAGATCAGGAAAAAGCGCTCGAGATCATCCGCGCCGAACACTCTGAGCTGACCCTCAAGGCCAACCGGTTCGAAACCCACTCGACCTACTGCCGCGATCAGTCACGGGACGCCCTTTCGCGTTCTCAGGCGGCTTTGCAGGAAGCCGAGGATTTGAAGGCGCGTCTTTCGCCGCTCGGGGAAGCGCTCCTTCAGCAGGAATCGGACGTCGTCACGTTTGCCGAACAACGCGCCCGGAGCGAATCGACGCTCCAGGGGATCGAGGCTCTGCTCGAGGCCGCCGTCGTGGCCCTCCGCAATGTCGAATCGGAGATGGACACGGCGCGATCCACCCAGCTCTCGGCCTTGACCCGGATTTCCGCCCTGGGATCCGCCCGCGGCGCCGCCCACGAACGCGTGGAGCGCGCCCAGGCGACCTTGTCGAAACTGCGAACCGAGTTCGAGGAAGTGTCGCGGGAGCGCGAGCGAGTCGAGTCTTCGCTCGTGGAAACCGCCACCCGGCGTACGGAGGTCGAGACCAACCGGGCCGAACTCAGCGAAAAGCTCACTTCCGCTCGGAAGGACCGCGCGGAAGCCGAGACCGAGCGTGGCGACCTCGGTCGCGAACTGGACGCGCTGCACCGCGAGCGGGACCAGCTGGCGGGCCGCCGGGTTTCTCTCGAGGAACTGGTCGCCACTCACGG
>CAZFQH010000268.1:0-6178 GCA_964520805.1 uncultured Acidobacteriota bacterium
CCAGAAGACCCTGTAGAACATCACCGCAGTCCCCTTCGACCTTGACGTGGGCGAGTTCGTCGGCGCGCGTCTTCCCGCGATTGACGAGGGCCACGGGCTTGCCCATTTCCGCGGCGGCCAGACAGAAGCGGTAGCCGGAAAACACCATGAGCGAAGAGCCGGCCACCAGCACCGCATCCGCCTCCGCGAGCGCCGCGTAGCAATCGGCCACCCGCGTCTTCGGCACGTTCTCCCCGAAGAAGACCACATCGGGTTTGAGCATCCCTCCACAAGCAGCACAAGTCGGAATCTCGACGTCGTCGAAAGGGCCGTCGAGCCGCGCATCGCCGTCAGGCGCATCCACGGCGCTCATGGAAGCGAAACGGGGGTTTCGGGCCACAAGCTCGCTTTGGACGGCCGCGCGCGAAATCGTCTCGCCGCATTCGAGGCAACGCACCGTATCGAGCCGCCCATGCAGGTCGATGACGGCTTCGCTGCCTGCCTTCTGATGGAGACCGTCGACGTTCTGGGTGACCAGACAGGAGACGGTTCCGCTCTTCTCCAGGGCGGCCAGCGCGTGGTGAGCGGGTGCGGGCTTCGCGGCGGCGATTCGGGCCCACCCCACCAGACTCCGTGCCCAGTATCGCTGCCGGGTCGTATACGATCCGATGAAATCCTGAAACTGCACCGGGGGCTTGTGCTTCCACGCTCCGCTTTCGTCCCGATAGTCCGGGATTCCCGAAGCGGTGCTGCACCCTGCCCCCGTAAGCACAAACAGTCGGGGTGCCCGGCGCACAAAGTTGTCGAGCGGAGTCGAGCCGGGCATGGCCGCCGACTATATGCTTGCGGGACATGACGACTTCGGCGCCTGCAAACGACCTTTGGCAAACCACTTCAAACCGCTTGTGGAAGACGTTATCGCCCGACGAGAAGAGCCTCGCCGCCGCCGAACTGGTAAAGGACCCGACTCCTTTGATCCGCGCCAGTGTGATCGCAGTTGTCGCCGAGGCCCGAAAGATGCGGCCCATCGCGGCGCGCAAGCTGGCCCCGGAAGTCCAGGCCCGCATCGTGGCCACGGTCCGGGACCCGGGCGAGATCCTCGCTTCGTCCCTGTTGGTGGCCCTGCACCTCGGGCCGCGAAAGCCCATGCTCGTCGCCTTTCTCGACGCGCTCGGCTTGCCCCACGAGGACGGCGTCTTGAAGGACGAGTCCACCGAGCCTGTTCCTCTCGATGCGCTCCAGAAGGCCTGCGACGCCCTCTCTTCCGAGCCGGCGTCGGCCATTCGGATCTACCTGAATACCCTATGGCTCCAGGACTCCGACCGCTGGGGCCACGCGAAGGACGTTCCGCTCGGCTGATCTGCGGGCCCTGCCTCAGGCGGGGTGCCCTAGAAAAGTTCGCCCACCGGGTCCGCCTCGTCGCCACCCGGCAACGAGAGCCAGTACCGCTCGATCGGGGTTCGACTTCCCCCGCTCGCCGCATGCCGCAGCATGCGCCGCTTGAACGAGTTGGGTGGGCCCATAGCCGTGGCGCAACCTAGTTCCCCGGCGAATGCAAAGATGTCGTCTGCGTCCTCGTTGGGAAACGGCTCCATGACCGGCTGAAGTCTCGGCCCCAGCGCCTTGTGGGGATCCCAGTCGGCGGCCTCGCGAAAGGCCGTCCGCTGCGCGCGGGCCACGCGAAAACGCTCGCGCGCCCCTCCGAAGAGGGGTGGAGTGAAGCCCACAAGCAGGCGCAGCGTGAACGCAAGATGCCGCCTTGGGGAGCGCAGCTCGCTCGCGGGAGGGAGCCTGGCCCCCAGAAAGGACAACCGCAACATGATTGCCTCGGCAACCAGGCAGTGAGGCCTCTCTTCGAAGAAGAGCAGATCTCGGCCTTTGTGAACACTCATCGCCGCGCGCAGCAAGCCGAAATAATCGATGGATCGGGAGGTGCCGAGCAGTCCAATAGGAGCCAAGACGTGGCGCGGGCCAATCTGCCGAATCACCATCGAAAGCCGCTCGCGCAGGGCCTGGGGATTTCCGGGCCCTGCCGCGGGGGCGATCTCTTCAAACCTCGCGACCGTTCCCAAGCCGCGGCGAGCGATGCTTTCCGCACCATCCCCATCCACCAAGGTGACAATGAGGCTTCTGCGGCCGGCGGCCTTTTCGGCCTTCAGCCGCCCAAAGCACGATAGGGCGGCTTCCACGGCGGTATCGGCGAACACGAGACTGTCGAACCCGTCGAACCCCACGCAGCTGCGCTCCCCTGATTCAGGAACCTAGAAAGCCCGCGATGAAGGCGAGCCCAGATCCCAAAGGTCCGACTTGGTAGCGGGGGCAGGATTTGAACCTGCGACCTTTGGGTTATGAGCCCAACGAGCTACCGGACTGCTCTACCCCGCGACGAGTCGACAACCGAATTGTATCAGAGGCGGGGCGGTTGCGGTGATAAGTTTCCCGTCCCCCTATGAAGACGAGCGCGATTATTCTGGTGGGCGGCGAGGGCACAAGGCTTCGCCCGCTCACTCTGGAACTGCCCAAACCTGTGGTTCCGGTCCTGAACCGGCCTTTCTTAAAGTTTCAACTGGATCTTTTGCGCCACGCCGGAATCGAGGAGATCGTCTTGTGTGTCGCCTTCCGACCCGAGCGCATTCGCGCGGTTCTTGGCGACGGGGCTGGGGACGGCGTGCACCTGTCCTATGTCCTTGAAGAAACTCCCCTGGGAACGGGAGGCGCGGTCAAGAACGCCGAGGGAGCTCTGGGCGAGCGCGTGGTGGTGATGAACGGAGACGTTCTGGCCGATATGGACCTCGCGTCGATTCTGCGGGTTCACGACGAATCCCACGCGGCCGCGACTATCGTGCTTCATCCAGTGGAGAACCCCTCCGCTTACGGCCTGGTCGAAACCGATCACAGCGACAGAGTCGAGCGGTTCATCGAGAAACCGAAACCCGAAGAGATCACGACGAACAAGATCAACGCAGGCTTGTACGTGATCGAGACCCGCACCCTGTCGATCATGCCCCAGGGCGTCCCCTATTCGATCGAAAGGGGCTACTTCCCTTCCCTGATCGCGAGCGGTGAACGCGTGCAGGCCTACACTCACGAGGGATACTGGATAGACATCGGGACCCACCAGAAATACCTCCAGGTTCACCTCGACCTGCTTTCAGGCCGATTTCCCTACGCTCTGCCGGGCGCCCGTCACGGCTCCGGTTTCGTGGACCCAACCGCGGTGATCGACGAGACGGCGGTATTGGAGGGGCAGTTCTTCGTCGGGCCAGGTTGCCAGATCAGCGCGGGGTCGCGTATCGAAGACGGCGCGTGCCTGATCTCGAATGTGCGCGTGCGCGGCGGAACGGTGAGACGAAGCGTGATTTGGGGCGACACCGAAATCGGCGAAGGAGCCCTGGTGGAAGGCGCCCTCCTCGCGAACCGGGTCAACGTCCGCCACTCGGCCCGCGTACTCTCGGGGGCGGCTCTCGGCGAAGGCACGGTCGTGAGTGCTTTCTCCCGGGCCGGGGGGCCGCAATAGCCCCAAAACCCAAGACTCGGCCCCCCTTTGTCAGTCCGCACCGCGGAAGTCGCGCACGCTGAAGAAAGAACCCAAATGCCCCCTTCCATCGATCACATCTTCAAGGCCTACGACATCCGTGGTCTGAGTCCTGCTGAACTGAACCCGTCGCTCGCACGAAGAATCGGTGCTTCTTTCGTGGACTATCTCCATGCTCGAAACATCGCGATCGGACGCGATATGCGCGATACCTCGCCGGAGCTTCGCGACGCCTTCATCGAAGGCGCCCGCTCGAGGGGCGCCCATGTGGTCGACATCGGCATGGTCTCGACCGACATGTTGTACTTCGCGGTGGCGAACGGGTCGCTCGACGGCGGGGCCATGATCACCGCTTCGCACAATCCCAAAGAGTACAACGGCATCAAGCTGGTCCGCCAGGGAGCGGTGGCTCTCTCCGGCGACGCTGGCATTCAGGAAGTTCGGCAAGGCGCGCTCGGCCCCGAGCCCGCTCCTTTCGCGGGTGCTCAGGGCACGCTCACTTCCCAAGACGTGAGCGAGGCCTTTGTCCAGCACTGCCTGAGCTTCATCGACGTGACCCGGCTCCGTCCGCTCAAACTTGTGCTCGATGCCGGCAATGGCATGGGCGGGCCCGCGGCAGAGAAAGTGTTCGCGAAACTGCCGTTTAACCGCACCGACCTCTTCTTCACTCCTGACGGCAACTTTCCGAACCACCCCGCGGATCCTCTGGTGGAGGAGAACCGGCGGGACATCATCGCCGCGGTCAAGGAGCAGGGCGCCGATCTCGGCATCGCGTGGGACGGCGACGCCGACCGATGTTTTTTCATCGATGACACGGGAGAGTTCATCCCCGGGGATTTCGTAACCGCCCTGCTCGGAACCATGTTCTCGAACCGCGAGCCCGGGGCCACCATTGTCTACGACGTTCGGGCCTCCCGCGCGGTGGCCGACAGCGTGCGGGCCGCAGGCGGAAACCCCGTGATGCACCGGGTCGGCCATGCCTTCATGAAAGTGAAAATGCGTGAGCTGAACGCGGTCTATGGCGGCGAGGTGTCGGCGCACTACTACTTCCGCGACAACTGGTTCGCGGACAACGGGATGATCCCCGCACTCCTCCTTCTCGAACTCGTGTGCGCCTCGGGCAGGAAGCTCTCCGAACTGCTCGCCCCTTATCGTGCCAAGTACTTCATCTCCGGCGAGATCAACTCCAAGGTGGCCGACGTGCCGGCCGCTCTCGCCCGACTCGCGGACCGCTTTAAGGAAGGTCGGGTGAGCCGCCTCGACGGCCTCTCGGTTGACTTCGACGACTGGCACTTCAACGTGCGCGGCTCCAACACCGAACCTTTGCTTCGACTCAACCTGGAGGCCTTCTCACAAGCGGATATGGAGCGCCGGCGCGACGAAGTGGTGGCGATCATCCGCGGCCAATAAGACAACCGCAACGGTGGCTGAGTCCATCAAACGCGGTCCACTACCTAAGAACCCGGGTTTCTCGAAAGGCCGCTTGGACTTCGGCGAGGTCCGCCTGCGCCTGGGCCAGGCGAGGGTCGCCGGACTGGGTAAAGCACGCGACGCGCGCCTGGAGAAAAGGAAGGGTCGTTGGCGCTCCCCTCTCGAAGTACCGCAGAGGCTCACGGCAATCGAGGCCCGACCCCGGGGTCAAAGACAGGTTCAGCCACGCCCCGATCCGCTCTTCATAGAGGGCTCCGCCCGCGAATGGGGCTTGAAGGTGTCGCCCCAGCGTCTCGACCGCTGAAGGACTGAAGGCCGCGATCTCGGGCAGAAGATCCAGGAGCCGACCCATGACCCCCGTCTCTCCCCAGGGAGTTCGAGCCATGGAGACGAGGGCGGCAACCGCGAGGTCCACCGCGCGCGCTCCGTCACCGGCGCGCAGGAAATAGCGGGCCAACACGGCCCCGACCTCGCCTTCATGTCCCTTGGGAAACAGGGCCACGCGCTTAAGCACCAGCGCATCTTTCATTTCCGCTTCCGCCTCGGCCGCGAACATGTTCTGCCGCAAAGTGACGGGAGATCCGGATTGAGATCGCCAGCGCTCGTACCCCTCCCGCAGTCGCCCCCGCCCGACCAGGACTCCGGTGTCGTAGCGCGCCTGGGCTTCGGGCGAGAGAACGAGCAGGCCCGGAGCGTTGGCGTAAACCTCGGCAGAGTTTTCGACGAGCGCGTCCAGACTGACCGTGGCGCTGTCGAAGCCCGGCGGAAGGGACTCGCCAAGCTGCTGGCCGAGCAACCGGATGTCCGCGAGCCGAAACAGATCGGTCCGGCCGAGACTCCGCGCGAAGCCGAACTCCAGCGGGTTACGGTCGTCGGTGACCAGGCCCTGCGCCCCCTCCGCCATGACCCGGGCAAGACGGGTCCCTCCGACGTAGTATGCGACCACGCCCTCGATGTCCGCGACCCACCAGCCGCTCGCGAGGCCGCGGGCGAAGGGATCTTCGTGCAGCCGGGACAGGATGCGGTTGCGGTCAATGGTCCAGGGTTCGGCGGAGGCCAGCAGCAGGAGGTCGCGGTGCGTTCTAAAAACCTGCACGTGCGGAAACTCCGCCAGCACCGTGGCAAAAACCCGCCGCACTGAGGGGAGGTCGATCTCGTAGGTCTGAAGCCACTGGACAAACAGCCCTCCGGGCTTCAGGCGCTTTCCGATCTGCTGGTAGTACTCCCGCGAGA
>CAZFQH010000269.1:0-828 GCA_964520805.1 uncultured Acidobacteriota bacterium
GCGTAAACACTCAGGTTGCCCGGGACGCCGGATTTGCCGACCCGAGGGATCTCATAGGCAAGACCGACCTCGATATGCCATGGAAGGTTGAGGCCGTTCTCTATCGCGAGGATGACCGCGCGGTCATGGATTCGGGAGTCCCCGAGCTCGACTACGAGGAGCCGTTAACCAATGCGGACGGCAGCCTGACCTGGCTCAGCGCGTCAAAGGTTCCCCTGCTTGCAGAAGGAGGCGTCGTGGTGGGGCTCCTCGGGGATCTATCACGACGTCACCCTCAGGAGACGGACCGATCAGGCCCTCCGGGAGGCTCTGGCCGAGAAGGAATCCCTGCTCAAGGAGATCCACCACCGGGTGAAGAACAATCTCCAGGTGATCACCAGCTTCCTTCGGCTCGATGCGGGACGGAGCCAGGAGCCGGCGGTCCGACTCGTTCTGGCCGAGATGCAGGGCAGGGTGGTCTCGATGTCGGTCCTTCACGAGACCCTCTATCGCACCGGGACCTTCGGACGGGTGGACCTGGTGGGGTACTTGAAAGAACTGGCTCAGCAGTTCTTCCGCGCCCACGCGCCCGCCGCACCTTCGGCCCGACTGAGCCTCGACCTGTCCCCGGTCGAGGTCGGGATCGATAAGGGGATCCCCTGCGGGTTGATCCTGCACGAACTGATAAGCAACAGCTTCAAGCACGCCTTCGTGGAAGGGCGGGAAGGCGAGCTCCGGGTGGTGCTCCGACAGCAGGAGAACGGAGAAATTCTTCTTCAGGTGAACGACACCGGTCCCGGCCTTCCTCCCGATTTTGAGACCAGGCGGGTGCATTCCCTGGGCATGCAG
>CAZFQH010000269.1:838-6161 GCA_964520805.1 uncultured Acidobacteriota bacterium
GGCTCGACCCGTTCATGGTGGTCAAGACACTGATCATGCAGGACCAGGATGCCAAGCCGCTGGTGGTGCTGATGCACGGCAACCGCAAGGTGTCCACCAAAAACCTGGCCCGCCAGATCGGTGGCCGTCTGGACATCGGACCCGGGCCGGGAGCCCGGTTCGAGATCCGGTTCGCATCGGGCACCGGGGAACAAGCACGTCCGGGAAAGCGGTAGGCCACCGGGGTCATCTCCCGCGGGTCTCCCAGGTCAGGGCTCGGCCTTGGGGCGGTACTTCCGGGCTTCTGACAGTTTCCGAGTCCGGCACGTGCATTGGCAGGAGATCGACGGCTGGTTCCAGTGGCGATCCGCACAGGAAGAAGCCGCCCATTGGTTCGCCGATGAACTCAAGTGGCCTGATGTCGTGAGAGCCGTGACCGACCTCCTGCCCGACGCCAGGCCCTGGTCCACAGGGCAATGGCGTTCGATCGCGGCATGAGAGCGGCAGTTCCGTCACGTAGTTCTCGCGCGCATCAGCGTTGTACCCTGCTGGTGATGACCGGCTACGATGAGCTTTGTAAAGATTTCCGTTCAGTCCAGGGCATTTGTTGACCGGGGAAGTCCTCAAAAGACTGGGCCTCCATGGTGCAGCCCCCATCATTGGCTGTGTATCTTCCGAAAAAGCCAACGGGGGCCTTCTGCGTCAGATCCACTTCGGTTGGGGGCAAGGCGGCGCGTTTGTTGCATACGAGGGTATGCGGACTCCGCTTGCCCTTTTTCTGATCGCGCCCCCTGACCGCATGGGCGCCCGAACTCGAGCGCGCGCGGGCAGCTACCTTCGAGCCGACCTTATGAAGTACGCCATCCGAAAGACGCCGGTCCACGCCTCGGCGATCGATGGAGCCCTGGGAGGGAATCACTTATGAAAGACACACGACTCCTGATGCTTCTCACCCGAAGCAACCGTTCACTCGGAAGTAGACGCGCTCGGCGCGCCCACGGCCTTGGCCTCGCGTTTGCCCTTACCGCCTTTGCCACGTCCAGTTCCCTCGTCCGGGCTCAAGGCGAAGGCGGCGGCCAGGCAGCGCGGGCGCCAAACACCGCGACTTTCTTCGAAGAAGACCATGCGTCCGTGAGTTGGACCGGTTCCTGGTCGACCAAGGACCTCGCCGCGAATGGCGGCGGCCGGGCCCGGCTCGCCATGGATCCGGGGGCGCAGGTGACCTTTGGGTTTACCGGCGAATCGGCAACATGGATCGGCTATCGCGATGAGTGGAGCGGGATCGCCAAGGTTAGTGTCGATGGCACAGTGCGGGCGACCGTGGACACCTATGCCAACCCGGCGGCTGCCAAAGCGACTCTTTACAGGGTAGATCGGTTGGGTGGCGGGCCCCACACTCTTACTATTCAGACCACGGGAACTCACAACCCCGCCTCTGCCGGTTCGTGGATATGGGTGGACGGGTTTTCAGTCACGCAGCCCGACATCGAGGGGCGGGCACCTGCCCGGGGGTATCAATCCGACAATCGGAGCAATTCAGGACCGAGGCAGTGGGACCCGAAAGGTCTCGACCCCAGAGGACCAGGCCGGGGGCCGCGGTCCGGAAGCGGTCGTACTGACCGAGACACCAGCGAGGAGACACGGATCGACCGAAAAGACGCAGGTGTCACCTGGATCGGCCCCTGGTCGACCAACCAGCTCAACGCTCATTTGGACGGCAGCGCAAGACTCTCGATGGAGCCAGCCGCTCGGGTCACGTTCGCTTTCACAGGCACGGGAGTGAAGTGGGTTGGCTACCGCGATGAGTGGTCGGGCATCGCCGAGGTCTTCGTGGACGGACGGCTCCGAGCCACCGTCGACACCTACTCGAATACGGCGCGGGCTCAGGCTGTGCTCTACGCGGTCGACGGCCTTCAAGACGGCGCACACACCCTGGTCATCCAACCAACGGGCCGACGACACACTGCATCAGCAGGCTCGTGGATCTGGGTGGACGCTTTCTCGATCAACCGATAGTCCTTGGCTTCCATGAAGAAGGAAAATGCGTATGACACGATCTAGCCTGATCATGCGCGGCTGCATCGCCTCGGCTCTTTGCTGCGCTTCCGCTCCCATCTATGGAGCGGTCAGCGATTCGACCCCCCGCGTGCCCCTGCTTTACGACACTTTCATGCCCCCCGCGGCCGGTCAGGTGTATGCGGACCCGGTTTTCGGTACCCTGATCAAGCGGATATCGCAGGCGACTAACATGTTCAATCAGGCGGTCGCCGGGCCGCTTTCCTTCGTCAGCACCGAGTACTCCACCGCGTCGCCCTTCAACAGCAACACGAGCCTCCTGATCCTTCAGCACGCGGGTTACTTCGGCCTGTATGACGCAGGCGGGACCTACCTTAAAGACTTGCCCTTTGCGGCGAACGCCGCGACCGAACCGCGCTGGTCCCGCACCGACCCGAATGTTCTCTTTTATTTGAGTGGGAACAGACTGATGAAGCTTAACGTCGCAACCGGCACCTCCAGCCTGGTCCACGCTTTCCCTGAATACACGACCATCCGCGGTCGCGGGGAATCAGATATCAGCAGAGACGGCGACCACTTCGTTTTGTCAGGAGATGAGCCGGCCGGCCTGCAAAGCCGCTACGTCTTCGTCTACCAGATCAGCACGGACACCAAAGGCCCGGTCCTCGATACCATCGGCCATCCCTTCAACCAGCTTTACCTGGCCCCGAACAACATGGTCGCAATCGGGTGGATCGCTGCGGGAACGGCACGCTTCACGGGTATCGAGCTTTTCGACCGGAGTATGACCTTCCAGCGTCAGCTCACCCGCGCCATCGGTCATATGCGGCTGACCCGTGACACCAACGGGGAGGACGTTCTCGTGTGGGCGAACTCGAACGATGTGCAGCCGATTCCAAATTGCCAGAATGGCATTGTCAGAGTCCGGCTGTCCGACGCCCACCAGACCTGCCTCCTTCAGCTCGATTGGAGCCTTGCCGTGCATATCACCGCGGGCGACGGTGACGGGTGGGTTTTCGTGGAGACCTACGATCCTTCGGATGCGCCGGCCACCGCGGCCTGGAAACCCTACGCCAATGAGATTTTGCAGGTCAGGCTCGATGGCAAGGAGACCCGTCGACTGCTGCACCACCGGAGCCGGCAGACCGCGAACTACGGATATCAGCCGCGGCTCTCGGCGAGCCGCGACGGCAGCACTCTCGTCTACACGAGCAACTACAACCTGCAGTCGTTGCTTGGCCTTCCCGCTGGGTACACCGATGCCTTCCTGGTCGCGGTCCCCGGGACGCCGGCTCCGCAAATCTCGATCGACGACAGGACCATCGTGGAAGGCTCGGCCGGAACGGCCCCGGTCGCCTTCACCGTGGCCCTATCGCACGTGAGCGAAGTGCCCGTGACGGTCCGTTTTCAGACCGTTGATGGCTCGGCTAAGGCTGGAAAGGACTTCGCAGGGGTCAGCGGACTCCTGACCATTCCTGCCTTGTCGACGTCGAAAAGGGTCATCGTTCTGATTCAAGGCGACACCGAGTTAGAGGGCGATAACACGTTCACTGTTGCTTTGGCCGACAGTGTCGGAGCCAGCATCGCGAAGGCCGTGGGCACGGGCACGATTGTGAATGACGACCCGACTGTGGCGGCCCGGGCGGTCACGCAGTATCGCCTCTATCACCGCGGCACGTTGGAGCATCTCTACACCGCGGACCTGAACGAATACAACATTCTCGGCACCAGGCAGTGGATTCAGGAAGGTGTCGCCTACAAGATGCTGACGGACGGCTTCTACAACGGCATCCCGACGATCCCATTGTTTCGCCTTTACCACCCGGGAATCCTCCAACACCACTGGACTACCGACTCGTACGAGGCCACATTCCTCTGGCAGACGGACGCCTGGGCCTACGAGGGGATCGTGGGCTACGTCCTCCCCCTGCCGGTGATCGGCGCGACACCGTTATACCGGCTGGCCCTGGCCAACCCGCCGCTGCACCTCTGGACAATCAACTTGAACGAGTACACCACTCTGGCGACTCGAGGTTGGGTGAAGGAAGGCATCGTCGGCTACGTAATTCCTTAGTCTCAGCAACGTTCCTCGTCTCACGCTGTGCGGGCGGGCTCAACCTACCTGGCACCGCCTTCGTTTGCAGGCGCAATCGAGTCGGTCTTCGTCGCCGCCGCGGACGGGACACGGAGGGTCGGATACTTGATGCCGAGCTGTTCCAGATAGGTCTTGTACTTCGACGCGTCGTAATAGAAGGGGCGCAGCTTTTCCCTAAACTGGGCGTCGATCTCCCGGTTCAGGTGAATCGCGGGCTTGTCGGTGGCGCTCAGGAACGAAATGTACTTGCGGTCCTTGGTCTGAACCTCGTTGAAGTACTTCCACGAATCGGCCACCAGTTGCGGTTTCGCGAAAAGGTCCAGCATCGTGGTTGCCATAACCTTGGCTCCCGCGGTCGAACCCTTATGCGCGATGGGAGTGGCCATTGCGATGCCATTCCAGAAACTGTGTCCGGGCAGGTTGGGAATGTTCGCGGGAAACTGAAGGGTGACGGACGGGGTGTTCCATTGGATATCGCCGATATCGTCGGACCCGGCACCGGTGCGGGCCTTCTCTTCCACCGGGCCAGTCATGTCCGCCACCTTCGTGGCCAGGCCCTCTTCCTTCACTGCAAGCTCTTTTTGAACCGCCCTGGCCAGAGCCTGGTCGTTCTCGTCCCAGATGGGCATACCCACACGTTTGATGTTCTCGTTCACGGCCTCGGCCACCGGCTTGCTCATGTGATGGTCCATCGCGGAACCGAGAATGGTGGAGGCGAACATGGTGTCGGTCATCATCCCGGCGCCCTGAGCCACGCGGTTGCCGATATCCCAGAGGTCTTTGGTCTTCTCGTAGTCGATTTCGCGAAAGTAGTACCACACACTCGCCTTGCTTGGAACCACGTTTGGCTGGTCGCCGCCATCGGGAATGATGTAGTGCGAGCGCTGGGTGTACTTGAGATGTTCGCGCCGAAAATTCCAGCCCACGTTCATGAGCTCGACCGCATCGAGCGCGCTCTTGCCGCGCCAGGGGGCTCCCGCGGAATGGGCCGCCACCCCCGTGAAGTCATAGCGGACGGAGACGAGGGCGTTGGAGGTCTGCGTGCCCCAGCTGACTTTCATGTCCGAGGAAACATGCGAGAAGAGAGTGATGTCGACATCCTTGAAGAAGCCGTCGCGGACGTAGATCGCCTTGGTGCCGACGAGTTCCTCGGCGACACCCGGCCAGATCTGGATGGTGCCCGGGATCTTGTCGCGTTCCATCACTTTCTTCACCGCGAGCGCGGCCACGATG
>CAZFQH010000270.1:0-6156 GCA_964520805.1 uncultured Acidobacteriota bacterium
CCCATGGCGAGGCCGAATTTCGGATTGATGAAGGGGAAGAGCAGATTGCGCCAGGCGAGCCGCCGGGAGGTGGATTCAGGCGGGTAGGCGCCCTTGAGACCAAAACCGCCGGCAAGCGGGGCGGCCTCGGCTCCGTGGGTCGGATGAAGGAAGGCTCCACCACCCCCAGCGGTGATCTTCTGTACGCCGTGCTCGTTCGCGTGACGGCGGTAGTGATGTAAGTCGCCCGCGATGAAAGCCACGATGGTTGCCCCGTTCCGCTCGAGCACCTTTTCGAAATAGCGAAGGTTGTTCTCGTTGTATTCGGGATCCATGGCGTGGTAGGCACTCGCGAACACCCAGTGAGGTTCGGCGGTACAGATGATCACCCGGTCGCCCGGCGACATCCGCGCCGAGACGCTCTTGAAGTATTGGATCTGCAGGGCGTCGATGTCGGAACCTAGTTGAACGTCGGCGCCCACGACCCACACTCCATGAGGGAGCTTGAGCGCGAAGTAGCTTCGTTTTTGACGTGTGCGCCAGCCCTGGAACCAGCGGCCGCTGCAGAAGAGTCGGGAGAACGACACCAGCGAGTCGTACCAGTCGTGGTTGCCGGGGATGGCGAACACATCGGGTACAGGCTCCGGTGAGTAATTCCGCGCGGTCTCGAACGGTTTTACCAGCCGCTCTACGTATCCGCGGTGCGAAGCGGAGGGGTAAACCTGATCGCCGCCGAAGATGAGGATTTCGCCCTGCCGGGTGTGGAACCTGGCCCCGTACGACGTGGGCACACTCAGGCGGGGTCGCGAACACCAGTAGGCGAGGGCGTAGGTCGAGTTCCAGCCGTCGCCGGTGTCCGCGATGTAGTCGAGCCACATCTCTTCGCGCGGCGTATCTCCATCGCGGGTGTAGTCGTAGGTCTCGTCGCTGCTTCCGGCGGCCAGGGCCTCGAGCAGGCGGTAGTCGGAATGACGTCCGAAAAGGGTGGAGATGATGACGCTGATACCCGTGGCGAAGAGCGGGCCGGGATCGAACCAGCCGACCATGGGCCGTCGAAGCGCCGGGTCGGGCGGCGGCACGGGCTTCTTTAGTTCTTCGGGCATCCTGGACTCATTATCCGCGAGCGGGGAAGTGGATAGACTGAGGCCTGTATGTTCACCGGTATCGCGGCCGCTCTGCTTCTTTCCGCGAAGCTCCAGTTCGTTGTCCCCGACGCGAATTTTTCCCTTCGAGAAGGCCTGCCCGCGGTGCAGGTGCTTTGCCTCTATCAGGATCGCTACGGAGGCCTCTGGGCGGGGACGACCGCGGGGCTGGCCCAACTGGGCGGACCTTCCATCCGTTCCTTCGGGCCGGGCGAGGGCCTGTCGCGTTCCGCGGTTTTCGCGGTCGCTGAAGAGCCTTCCGGCGCGATCGTGGCCGGGACCGCGGGCGGTATTTCGAGACTCGAGAATGGTCGCTTCGAGCCGGTGACCCTGCCCGCCTCCGCCTCCAACACCGGCGTAAGGCGTTTCGCGCGCTCCCGCAGCGGGGTGTTGTGGGCTCTGGCCGGAGCGCGCATCCTGCTGCGAAACACCGGCGGAGGGTGGCACGCCGTGGGCATCGACGGTGCCCTGGCGTTCGAAGCCAGCGATATGGCGGTGGATGACGAGGAGGCCCTGTGGCTCGCGACCCGCAACCACGGTCTCCTGCGCCTCGTACCCACTGGGACCAGGCTCCGCAAAGCCGGCGAATTTCAACCCCTTCCCGGGGCCGCCGTTTCGATCGACCGCGTGGCTGCCTCTAAGGGAAAGGTGTACTTCACGTCCGCGCGAGGTCTTTCGGTTTTGTCGCCTTCATCGTCGGGCGAGGTCGAAACCACTCCGTTCCCGCCGGGGACCTCAGCCGGCCACCGCGCGCTCGCCGTGACCGGGGTCGGGCGGGTCTTTGTGTCCACGAGCCGTGGTGTGCTGAGCGCCGAAAGCGGCGTCTTCTCAGTCGTGGAATCGAGGAATGATCGGGCCCGCGCGCCCGCCGTCGCTCTCCTTTCGGATCGGGAGGGGCAGTTGTGGATGGGAACCGTTGAATCCGGCCTTCACGTGCTTCTGATGGGGCGTGGCGTCCGTTTCCTGCGAGCGGACAACGAGAGTTTTCGCACCCTCGACATCGATCGCACGGGCCTTCACTGGATCTCGAATGACGCGAGGGTTCTGACCTTCCGCACCGATGGTCAGGGCACTCCCGTTTCCATCAACGAGATGCGTTTTGACGGGTTCGAGTCCCGCAGGATCTACGCGATCGCGGAAGACCCCGACGGTGGCCTCCTCTTCGCCCTCAGTGGAGGTGTGGGTTTGCTGCCTTCGGCCGCAAGGTCTTTGCCCGCGCCCACAATCCGCGCAGACCCTCGGTTTGAAGTGCTCCGCGATCGCTTTGTGACCGCCCTCCACCTGGACCCCCGGAAATCCATCTGGGCGGTCTCGTCTCTGGGCGTGTATCGGCTGGCGCGAGGGCGAACCGAGCCGGAGAACGTGCCTTTGCCCCCGGGGACTCCATGGATGGCCGCAATGGACGGGTCGTCGTTGTGGGTTGCTACGCGTCAGGGGACCTTGAACGTGATCGATACCGCGACCCGTCAGGTCACATCCGTGGCTTTGCCCCCGGGTCGCCATGTCGAGTTCCTGGGCCCTTCTCCCGATGGCGGTGTGGTCGCCACTTTCGAGAACGGGCGCTCCGCATTCTTCAAGGCCGGAACCGGCGGCGTGGTGAATGCGACCGAGGGTCCGCAGGGGCTGTCGTGGCTGTCCGTCTTGTCCCTTCAGAAGATGGGCGACTACTACCTGGCGGCCCATGAAGGGGATAGGCTTTCCCAGATCCGCCTGAATCCGGGCCGGGTGGAACAGACGATCCTCACCTCGGCGGATCTGGAGGACTCAGATTTCCGATACCTCGCCTTGAAGGAGGGCCGCGCGGGCCAGATGTGGTTCACCCTGTTGAACGGCATCGGCATCCTCGACCCGCCGAATGCGCCGCCCGATCCGGGTCGCCTGCGGGTGGAGCCTGACGTCGCCTCCATCGTCATTGATCCCCGGCCCAACTCGGTGGACGTTCAGGTCGAGCTTTCGGATCCCGTGGCTCCTCGCAAGGCGCGCTACCGCAGCCGCCTCCTGGGTGAGACCGAAGAGTGGTCGGAATGGTCGGATGACCCGCATGTTCCCCTGGCCAACGTGGCCCCCGGGGTCTACACGTTGGAGGTCGAGGCGGAAGACCGTTACGGGCGCCGCTCGCCCCCGGTGTCCATCGAGGTCGTGGCGAGGGCCCACGTCTGGGAGTCGTGGCCTGCGCGCATTGCCGCTCTGCTTGCGGTCATAGGTGCTGGGTATGGGGTCTACCGGCAGAGAATGCGGGTAGCTGAGCAGGAACGCCTGGACCTCGCGGCCGCGGTGAAAGCGGGCCGCGCCGACCTCGAAGCCGCGAACCTGCGTCTTCAGGAACTCTCTCTCACCGATGTGCTCACCGGCCTTCGCAATCGGCGGTACTTCTCCGAAGTGGTCGAAGATGAGATCCGGCTGCTCAAGCGCCGTTTCGACGAGCGCCACTCGGGCGGTGATCCCAATCGCGATGCCGTGTTCTTCCTGCTTGATCTGGACCGTTTCAAGACGGTGAACGATCATTTCGGCCACGCGGGCGGAGACGCGGTGTTGAAAGAGACGGCCCGAAGGCTCTCGGCGCTCTTGCGAAAGACCGACCGGCTCATCAGGTGGGGTGGCGAGGAATTTCTCGTTCTGTCGCTCGATTGTCAGCGCAGCGAGGCTCCCGAGATGGCCGCGCGGATGATGGCGGCGATCTCCACCGACCCCTATCCGACCGGTCCTCCCGAAGGAATCCACATCACCACGTCGTTGGGCTGGGCCGCCTACCCTTTCCCGGTCGAGGGCGAGGAACCCCATCCCGAGGATGTCGTGCGGCTGGCCGATCGCGCTCTTTATCGGGCCAAACGCGCGGGGCGTAACTGTGCGGTGGGTATCCTGCCGACCTCGGACGGAGCGCTCGCGGGGGCCTCGCTCACCGGGACCGTGGAGTTGCTCAAGGATCTCGGCATTTCGGTGGCGTTCACCATGGTTCGAGGAATGCCTAAACTTGCCGGCTACGATCTCGCCTCCATTCGGGAGAGCGGCTCCCATCGGCGCCCGTTTTAACCTCCATGTCAGAACCCGTCCTCGGCTTTCCCAATCAGCTCACCATCCTGCGGATGATCTGCGCTCCAGTCGTGGTGGCGCTGACTCTGGATGGGCACTTGCGCGAAGCGGTGGGAGTGTTTGTATTCGGAGCGATTACCGACGCCTTCGACGGATTGATCGCGCGCTTCTACAAGCAGCGCACGGCCCTCGGCGCCATCCTCGATCCCCTGGCTGACAAGATGCTTCTGGGCTCGGCCTTCGTGGCCTTGTCCTTCGCCGAAAGTGTGCCGGTGCAGATTCCGAAGTGGCTGGCCGTGGTGGTCCTTTCGCGCGACGCCATCATCGTGGTCAGTTCACTCGCCATTGCCTTCGTGCTCAGCCGGCGGGGTTTCGCCCCGAGCCCGCTCGGCAAGTTCAGCACTGCGGCCCAGATGACCTGCGTGGCCCTCGCCTTCGCCGCCAATCTCACCGTGATTCCGGGCGTCCTGCTCCATGTGGTGTTCATCACGACCGGCGTCCTGACCGTGGGTTCGGGCCTGCACTATCTCTATCGCGCGTCTTCGCGGAAATTCGTTGAGTCCCCCCAAGATTCCCCATGACTCCTAGGGTAACTCCGCCCTGGCTGCGCACGCTTCTGGCCCTGTTGGGGGTCGCCCTGGCCCTCTACGGGTTGTCGCTGATGCTTTCCGGCCTGACCCCGTTTCTGGCCGCGTTCGCCATCGCCTACTTTCTGAATCCCTCGTTGAACCGGTTCGAACAGCGGTTAGGGCCGGTGTTGGCGCGAGTCCCGATGCTGGGTCCCAGGCTCGATCCGCGCGCGGTGTCGGTGCTCGTCACGCTCATGAGCGTGGGCACCATCGTGGTTGTGATCGTCCTGCTCGCGGTGCCGGCACTGCTCAATCAGGTGGAGGAAGCGGCGCGAGGTCTGCCCCGGATGGTTCAGAACGTGCGGACCCGGGTCGAGCCGCTGCTTGAGAAGGTCAACCTGCGCTATCCGGACGAAACCAGCCAGATCCGCGCCGTGATCGAAGAGAAGATGAAGGAGAAGCTGCCGGATCTGCTGGCACCCATCACCAATCTGCTGCAATGGGCACTCGAGAGCACCTACAGCTTCGTGACCGTCTTCATCCACCTCTTCGTGGTGCCCGTCTTCGCCGGATATCTCCTTTACGACATGAACCGGATCCGCTCGGGCCTGGTGCAGTACATTCCGCCCCGCATCCGGCCGTGGCTTTTGGGCCGCCTGGGGGAGGTGGACGTTTTACTCGCCGCGTTCGTGCGCGGGCAGATCACGGTCTGTCTTATCCTGGCCGTCTTCTACGGCGTGGCCCTGTCCATCCTGGGCGTGCCGCTCGGACTCGTGGTTGGCTTCGTGATCGGCTTTTTCAATCTCGTGCCGTTCATGGCCTTTGTGGCCGGCCTGCCTCTGGCTCTCGTCATCGCGTGGGCTGGCGGGGCGTCCTCGAGCATCCTCTTCTGGATCCTCGTGGTTTTTCTGACCGGCAAGTTCGGTGACATCTACGTGCTCTCTCCGAAGATCGTCGGCGAGAGCCTGGGACTGCATTCGATCGTGGTGATCCTCGTGCTTCTTCTCGGCGGCGAGTACTTCGGCTTTGCGGGTCTCCTTCTCGCGGTTCCTCTGACCGCGGCTGCGTCGGTGTTCTGGGGCGACCTGACCGCGGCGTATCAGCGGAGTGGTTTTTATCGAATGTAGGGCAGGCTCGTGCCTGCCCTCTCCGCTTCAAGTTCACAACTACGAAAATCCTCCGCGAGGCACGCTTATGAAATCCCAGGTCCCACCCCACTACCGGACCGAGGACAACCGGACCTGCCTCGACATCCGCCTCAAGACCGCGCATCAGCTCTTCGACGGGCGCGATCCGGCTCCCTTCCGGGAGCGGGATCTGGATGAGGATGCCGTGGACTACATCGTGGGCGCGTTCGAGGAGATCCCGGCGAAGGCCCCGGTGACGATTGTCCTCTGGTTTGCCGAGGGCGCCGACGCGTCGATCTCGACCAGCAC